>JADFMZ010000025.1 GCA_022563615.1 Planctomycetota bacterium | reverse complement strand
CATTGAGGTTCGATAATCCCGCTCCCCGGCGCCGACCCCGGCATTCTCTTGGGCGACATTCGGCTTTTTCGTTTGCATATTGTCCGAATCTATTCGAAGCTTAGGACGGAATCCCCTGTTCCGGCGCTGACGTGCGCCGCAGGCGATTCGGTTGGGGGATGCGGAAAGGAGTGCAGCTATGAATGCGTTTTGGCGAAGACTGGCGCTCCTCTTGAAATCGGAAGAGGGGCCTACGGCTACAGAGTATGCGGTGATGCTCGCTGTGATCTCCATGGGAGTTATCGTAGCCATGGTTTCCTTTGGTCAGCACGTCAACAACATCTATTTGTCTCTGGCGGGCACGGTTCCGACCGGTTCGTAACCTCACCGTGTAGGTTCCCGCTCTTGCAACTCAACTCTTGAAGCACCGCGCTCCACAGCGAATGGGATCAAAAGGATGGTACGGCTCCTGCCGGGAGCATGGCGGCCATGATCAACTGGAATAATGTGACAATTGTTTTTGGCATTGGCCGCATTTGTTTCGTAGATTGAAAGTAGAGAGCACTTCGGTGTTCGCTAAGTAGGGTTGATCGACGGAGGGAAGAAGAGTGATAGCGTTCATCCTTCCCAACAGCCTTTGGTTCACGCCGCGTTTCTGACGTGGGCGGGCCGACCGGCGATTCCAGCCACAAACCGTTCAAGTTAACCACTCGCGCCCGAGGAGGTACGAGTTCACTACCAGGAGGGGTCAGGCCAATACTGCGCCTGAGCGGCCTTCGAAGGACTTGCGGAGTTGTTGCAGACAACTCCCATTGAACTATGAGGAGAGAGAGTAATGAAGAACATGCTGGGTCAAGTCAAGAGGTTTCTGAAGTCTGAGGACGGTCCGACGGCGACTGAGTACGCGGTCATGCTGGCGCTGATTATTATCATTGCGCTGGGGGCGATTACCGGCCTCGGCACCACGGTGCAGGGTATCTTCACCAGCGTAGACGCCGCGCTGCCGACGGGATCCTAGAGTTAGGTGACGGCAAGGATGCCCGGCCTTCAAGTCGTTCGGAGATAGGCCGGCCTTGTTGAAATGGAGGTTCGGTTGGTGGGCGCTGCCGCCGTGGGCGAAGTCGATCTTGGCCTCACCGGTAGCGCCCGCCGCCACACTTCCATTTCGGTGTGCCGTTCATCGGCGGCAATTATTGAACCGACCAGGCCCGACGACCGTCCTCGAAAGTTGTCATACGGGGAATCGGTGTCGGGTCACTGCCATGGAGTCCGTGGAGTATGGAGTTTAGTCTTGGGCACATGATCGTGGCGGTGCTGGTGCCGGGAATCCTCCTGGCTTCCTGGATCGACTATACACAGCATCGGGTCCCCAACTGGCTCAACCTGTCGCTGATCGTCACCGGCTTCACCTGCCAGGGGGTCTTCTTCGGTTGGTCCGGCGTAGCCACGGGTTTCTGGGGTCTGCTGACCGGGTTTGGCCTGTTGATCCTCCCCTGGATGATGCACGGGATGGGCGCGGGCGATGTGAAGCTGATGGCCGCCATCGGCGTCTGGCTAGGCCCCTTGTACACGTTCTATTCGTTCGGGTTGGGAGCGTTGATCGGTGGGTTGGCCGGCGCGGTGATGATTGTTTCGACCGGACGCCTGCGGATGGCTTGCGCCAACCTGGGCCTCATCCTGGCTAAGTGCTCGAGCCGGCAGACGTTGTTCAGTGACTTCGGCTCAGCGAAGAGTTTCGGTTCGACGTCGCAACTCCTCCCATACGGTGTACCGCTAACGGCGGGAACTCTGTTGATTCTTGCGGCGAAGTCCTTTGGATGGTGGGGAATCTAACGATGAGACGAAGGAATTGGATCGCACGAATAGCACGTCCCGGCTTGCGCGGAACGCCGACCGGGCTCAAGGCCCGAGGCTCAACGCGGGCGCGGGCAGCCGCCGTCGTCGAGTTTGCGGTCGTTCTGCCATTGCTGCTGACCATTCTGTTCGGCATTATTGAGTACGGGTGGGTGTTCATGGTTCGTCAGACACTTCAGTCAGCCGCCCGCGAGGGGGCTCGACTGGCTGTGTTGCAGACCTCGGTGACGCCGTATACGGAAGTCATCACCCGCGTCAACCAGGTGATGGGGCCGACCGGGCTGACCGGCTATGCGATTGCCATGACCCATGCGACGATCGCCGACCCGGTCGAAACGGTCACGATCACCATTCCCTACGACGACGTTTCGTTGATGGGAGGGTTTTTCGGAACCCACGACTACGACCTCGGCGGAACCTGTAGCATGAGAAAAGAGGGCATGGGAAGCTAATCGCCAGTGGCTGGAAACGCCGGGCGGGATTTGGGCTGCGCCTCCGAGGCGCCGTTCCTGTCATTTCCGATAACTAGGGGGCGAGGAAACGCGATCGACAGCCTTGTGAACGGCTATGATCCAGGTTCCTTGCAGTGGTTTTTGCGCACATCGTCACGGTCCAGCGACCGTTCTCCTTTTCAACGGTGAATCGATTTTCGTCGTTGCCTAGACGGGCCGACGGCTTCCGCCTGGAAATGTGCAAAGATTTTCCGCGCGCTACGTCCAAGCCAGGCCCGATCCTTCCGATAAACAATCACGATCCCGATGGGGGTATTGCCGATCGGGTCCGTCCGGGTTTGGCCATGAAGCTTTATGGGCCTGATCCAACGGAACGATGTGGATGATGTTTGTATTTTTGTGCTAAGGATCGAGCGAGAGGCTCTGCGACTGGGCCTCAATTCGATAATCCGATTCTAACCCGTACGAAAGAGGTGGAGCCATGAAGGGAAAGGCTATGATTCCGTTGATCCTGGGGCTAGCCATCGGGCTGTTGGCGGTCAAACTCACGGTTGACGCCATCAAGCAAGCCCAGGGGTCAAACCAGGAGAAGGAAACGATCACGGCAATTCGAGCTCGGCAGGACATTCCGGCTTTTGCAAAGATTACCAAGGAAATGATTGAGGTCGTGGAGACCACTGACACGCTCTTCGCGCCGGCGCACGATCGAATCGAATCGTTGGACCTAGCCCTCGGTCGCGTTACTGGCAAGGCGATTCCGAAGTCCTCGCCGCTGTTGCTCTCGATGTTGGCGTCCGAAGGAACGCCGGCCGGAATGGTCGGTCGGATCCCGCCGGGCTTTCGCGCCGTGTCGGTCAAGACCGACGAAGTGACCGGCGTCGCCTACCAGCTTCAGCCGGGAGACTGGGTCGATGTGATCGTGGTGATGGACGTCAACATGGGTCGGGGAAAGAAAGAGACGATCGCGGAGGTGATCCTGCAACACATCCAGATTGCGGCCATCGGCCGAGGTACACAGTCTGAGGCCGACTCAACGGCTGGAAGAACGAAGCCCGCCAAATCCGCTACGCTTCTGGTAGCCGAGCAGGACGTGCCCAAGCTGCATCTGGCCGCCACCCGAGGCAAAATAACGCTGGCGATGCGAGGGGATGACGCGCAGACCACCACGGAAGGCGCGTTTGCGAAGAGTACAGACCTCCTTTCGTCCTCGCGGTCGTTGGCGTCCCTTACGCCGAAAGCCGAGCCCCGGATGCAGTTCCGTAGGCCGGAGCCCGTGGAGGAAGAACCGCACAAGGTAATTGTCTATCGTGGTTCCTCGATAGACCCCGCCGCGATGTTTGTTGAGCAGATTACGTTTGCGAACGCCCGGTCGAGTCGCATTCTTGAAGTCTCCCAGGGTAATCCTACGCGTCAATCCAACACCATGGGGCTGAGCGGATCACGCACTCGTCCGGGCGCCACCCGTACATCCCGTGTTGGTGGCGGGTCCGGCGGCGCGTTAAACAACGAATAGGTCGGGTTCGCCCGGCTGGAACCACTAGTGAGGAGAACGCTGACGATGTTTCCAATAGTCGTAGCGAAAAACCGGTGCGGGTTCTTGCAATCACACCGTTGTGGCGATCTGCGTCGAGGGTTGCTCGTCCTTACGGCGATTGCAGCGTTGAGCGGATCGACGGGCATTGCGTTGGGCCAGGATGCGAAGTTTAGCGCCCGGGTCGTGGATGAATCGGCAAACACCCAACGGCTGATTGTCCCGCTCCACCGAAGTGTCACGGTGGAGACCACAGCGGAGATCACGCGTGCGGACATCATGGCCCGGGACATCGCCGACGTACAGGTGGTCAGTCCCACCAGAGTGCTGATCACGGGAAAACGTTTTGGGACTACGGCCCTGATCCTGATGGGCAGTGACAACAAGCAGTACCAGTTTGAGGTTTCCGTGGAGCTTGATCTGAGGGAGCTGACCGAGGCTCTTTCCGCCATCGACCCGCTTTCCACGGCCCGCGCCACGTCGATTCTCGGCAACATCGTCCTGACCGGAACGGTCAGCAGTACGCAACGGGCCGAGCGCATGACCGAGTTGGCCCGGTTGTTCCTGCCGACCAAAGACGAAGGCGGGCGCAAAACGGAGGTGCAGAATCACCTGGAGCTGGCCGGTGAGCAGCAGGTACTCCTCCGTGTGGTCGTCGCCGAGGTCAGCCGAACGGCTGCCAGAGAACTAAGCGTGAATGGTTTTCTGGCCGGCGAAAACTTTCGAGATGGATTCATCGTCAACCAGTTGGGCGGCATCAATCCCATCAACATCGGCGCTGCGGCCGGCGAACTCGTCACGCGCAACATGGCCTTCGTGACGGGCGAAGCGGGCATCCCCATTTCGCCACAAACAACGTTATCGCTGGGGTTTCCCCGCGTCCAAATGCAATTGTTCCTCCGGGCAATGGCGGACAACAATTTGCTGCGCGTCCTGGCTGAGCCCAATCTTGTGGCCCTAAGCGGCGAGACGGCGACGTTCCTGGCCGGTGGCGAGTTTCCCATCCTCGTGCCCCAGGGTGACTTTCGCGTCACGGTGGAGTTTCGTGAGTTCGGTATCCGCTTGAAATTCACGCCCGTGGTTCGGGGCCATCAGCGCATTCGATTGCATGTCGCTCCGGAAGTGTCGGAGTTGGATTTCTCCGCCTCGGTTCAGTTCCAGGGCTTCGTCGTACCGGGCTTGAGTTCCCGATCAATGGAAACCGTTGTGGAGTTGGGCAATGGTCAGACAATCGCGATCGCCGGCCTGCTGAACGAACGAATCCGCGGCGTCTCCAGCCGCATCCCCGGCCTCGGCGATATCCCCATCCTGGGCAGCCTGTTCCGCTCGGTGCAATACCAGAAATCGCTCACGGAATTGGTGATTCTGGTAACGCCGGAAATCATCGCGCCGCTCGACCCGCATCAGACCGTGTATTTGCCGGGCGAGGACTTAGCCGACCCGAGCGATTTCGAACTGTACGCGATGGGGTTTCTCGAATCCCGACACAAGGCCGTGCAAGAGCAAAACGACGACACGAATGCCCAACTCGGCTCTGATCCGGAACAACTTTCCGTGCACGGTCCGTGGGGGCACGCCGGCGCCGTTCGTTGATTGTGCCGCGTGAAGAACGCTACAGCCCCGGCGTACTCGAACCGTACGCCCGCACTCCATGCGCCGTCGTTTGACGGCCTCATCCGAACCGGCTTTCTGCGCAATGACCTTGCGTGAATCAGCATCACTCTTGAGCCGCGGGCTTGAAGCGTCGGCGATGATTCGCACGCGAAGATGACTCGCAATGGTGCGCGGCTATGTAGGTCAATGGCTGCACCGGAAGGCGAACCGAATATTTTCCGACTTCGCGTCCGGTAAGTCAGGGCACCGCCGGAAGGGAATCACATCTGCAGCCTCCAGCGTTTTCAGCGAGGTCCACACAGAGCGAATCAGAGCTTAATTCGGCGATTAGCCGATATAGGCGCAGGCGATCTCTTCCACCCGCATGCCCGTCTTGAACCGGCGCGCGCGGCGCGGGAGATGACCGTCAATGTATCCGGCGACTGCGCTGTGGGATGCGATGCCGGTCGTAGGATTGATTCGGCCGTTTTGTAGGGGGACGGTCCGCGAATCTTCGCGTGTGATACGAACGTACTCGGCCTCGATGGCCAGGATGGGGCAAACCCGAACTCTTCCATGGGACACGACATCAAATTCATTTTGATCAACGCCGACGACAGCTTCGCCACACACGTGCGCGAAGTGCTGTTGAAGTTCCCTGGACGAAAGATTATAGCCGAAGTCGAAGAGCCGGCGTTGTTCGCCCAGGCGATTAAGCAGTTTCCGGTGGACGTAGCCCTGGTCAATCTGGATCCAAACCCAGAGGCCTTGCTTCCGATCATCGGTGACGTGATCGCCGCCAACCGAAACCTGGCTGTCTTTGCCACATCCCAATCCACCGACGGCCCGCTGATTCTCAAGACCATGCGACTGGGGGTGAAGGAGTTTCTTCCCAAGCCCATCGACCCTAACGCCTTGAACGAAGCGGTGGATCGTGTGGAGGCCACTCGCGGAGATGTGGCCAACCAGGCTACGCTGATCACGGTCACCGGCACCGCCGGCGGCGTCGGGTCCACCATGTTCGCTACGAACCTGGCGGTCGAACTGGCTTCTATGGCGGAAGGCACCGTCACGCTCGTGGATCTGGACTACCGCTACGGACAGGTCGCAACCCTCCTGGACGTGGAGCCTACCTATACGTTGGCGGATTTGTGCGGTTCGCCCGAGCACCTTGAACCGCAGGTGCTGGGCAAGGCGCTGGCTCAACACGAAAGCGGTGTGCGCGTGCTCAGCAGGCCCGCCACGTTCGCAGAGGCGGAAACCATCACCGCGGCGTCGTGCGTCGGAGTTTTTTCCACCCTGATGGAAATGAACGAATATGTCGTGGCGGATGGTCCCACGCGGTTTGACGTCGGAGCCAAGTCACTGATCACCCTTTCGGACGTCAATCTATTGATCGTACAGCTGCTGATTCCTTCCGTGCGCAACGCCGTTCGGATGCTCGAAACGATGCGCCAAGGTGGCTATAACCTGGATCGCATTCGTTTGGTTTGCAATCGTGTCGGTCGGGATGCCGGTCATCTTACGGTCGATAACATTGAAGAAACGTTGGGGATACCGGTCTTTGCATCCATTCCCGACGATTGGAACACGGTTAGTGCAGCTATCAATCTCGGCGAACCGCTCAGCGTTCACAGTCCGAAAAGCAAAGTGTGCGGCGCGATTCAGGAAATCGCTCATCGCCTGCATACGCCCGATGCCGAGGCCGATGATAAGGATGCGCGCAAGAAGAGCCTGATCGGCAGGATCTTTGCGTCGAACTGAGGTCTGCCATTGTCGCGGACCATGCGCGCCACGGGGTGACGGTAGCGAAGTCTTCTCCAGACGGCGGCCGGCCTCGTTACCGTCCCACGAGTTGAGCAGTGGTATTGCCCCTGAGGAAGTGAACGATGTTTGGAAAACGATCGCCCAGCGGTGTAGCGACCCCGAACCCGCCGACTCCCAAGCCGCCCGCACAGGCTGCGCCCACCAAGACGAAGGCGAACAAAGAGAAAACCGAACAGTTCAACGCATTGAAAATGCGCCTGCATCGCAAGCTGATCGACCAGCTCGACTTGGCCCGAATGGTGGGAGACGATGATACGCTTCGCGCCAAGGTGAAGGAAATGGTCGGACGTTTGGCCGACCAGGAAAACACACTCCTGAACTACAATGAAAAGCAGCGCCTGGTTAACGAAGTATTGGACGAAACCTTCGGGCTCGGCCCGCTCGAAGTGCTTCTGTCCGATCCGACCATCAGCGACATTCTGGTCAACGGCCCCAAGCAGGTGTATGTGGAGCGTAACGGCCGGCTCGAGGTCACCGGAATTGAGTTTCGAGACAATGCCCACCTCATGCACATCATTGACAAGATCGTCAGCGCCGTCGGGCGCCGCTGTGACGAAACCTGTCCATTGGTGGACGCCCGTCTGGCGGACGGCAGCCGTGTGAATGCGGTCATTCCCCCGCTGGCGATTGACGGACCGAGTATGTCAATCCGGCGCTTCGGCGCCGACCCGCTGACCTGGGACGACTACATTGCCTTCAAATCCGTCACGCCTGAGATTCGCGATTTCCTTTCCGCTTGTGTCAAGGCGCGTCTCAATATCGTCGTGGTGGGCGGCACGGGGTCGGGAAAGACCACGTTGCTCAACAATCTGTCCAGCTTCATCCCCGATACCGAGCGGATCGTCACCATCGAGGACGCCGCCGAGCTACAGTTGCGCCAGCCCCACGTGGTCCGCCTCGAAACCCGCCCGGCCAACATCGAGGGCAAGGGGCGTATCAGCATACGCGAGCTCTTGATTAACAGCTTGCGGATGAGACCCGACCGAATTGTCGTGGGCGAGTGCCGGGGATCCGAAACGCTCGACATGTTACAGGCCATGAATACGGGGCACGACGGGTCGCTCACGACCGTTCACGCCAACAGTACGCGCGATGTGGTTGCGCGTGTCGAGACCATGGTCATGATGGCCGGTTTTGATCTTCCGCTTCGGGCCATCCGACAGCAGTTTGCCTCGGCGATTCAGATTCTGGTGCAGGCCCAGCGCTTGCCCGGTGGGTCGCGAAAGTTGATCAGCGTGACCGAGGTGACCGGAATGGAAGGTGACGTCATTACGATGCAGGACATCTTCACTTTCGAGCAGACGGGAATTGCGGAGAACGGAAGGACGTGCGGGCGTTTTGTCGCGACGGGAATCCGACCTTCGTTTTTCGATCGCCTCAAGTCCGCCGGGTGTGGCATGGATCCCGCCATTTTCACGCGGCAGGTGCTGATGACCGACGACGGAGAAGAAGAGTAGCTGATGGGAAGTCCTTTCATGAGTTTGCCCATGATGATTCCGATCCTTGCCGAAGCCTCGGAGCTGATGATCTACCTGCTTCCGGCCATCGGCTCGATGCTTGTAATTTACGGCATCTTTCAAGTCGTTTCCGAGTCCCGCTCATCTTCCGAGAAGAAGATACAGGATCGGCTTCGAGGCCATCGACCCAGCCAGGAAAAAGCCGCTGTCAAAATCGTTCGGCGGGGCGCCTTGGGGGAACCGACCTCATTCGCCGACACGGTGCTGGGCAAGGTGAGTTTCATCCCCAAGCTGCAAACCCTTCTCGACCAGGCGGACGTCGATTGGTCCGCCCCCAAGATGATGATGAACCTGAGCGGCTTGGCGCTACTGGTTTCCATCGTCCTGGTGGCGCTGCAATTCAGTTTCTTGGCGGCGATCGGAGCCGGGGTAGGCGTCATCGTGTTGCCTATTCTTTGGCTGAACTTCAAGAAGAAGAGCCGTCTCAAAAAACTGATGAACCAACTTCCCGACGTTTTCGAGATGCTCAGCCAAGCCTTGCGGGCGGGACACTCTCTGGCCGGGGCGATTCAACTCGTCTACGAACAAATGCCCCCTCCCATCGCCACGGAGTTTGCACAGGTCTACCACGAGCAGAACCTGGGGGTCAAAATCGAAGAAGCGCTGCAATCCATGGCGAACCGCGTCGACTCACTCGACGTACGCTTTTTCGTGACCGCGGTCTTGATCCAGCGACAGACCGGGGGGGATCTTGCGGAGGTGCTCGACAATATCAGCGGAGTGATTCGTGAGCGGATCGAATTGGCCGGCCTGGTTCGAGGGTTGACGGCTGAAGGGCGCTTGTCCGGCTGGGTGCTATTCTCCTTGCCCATGATCGTGTTTGCCGGTTCGTTGTACCTGAATCCCGACTATGGGAACGTCTTGCTGGAAGACCCGCGCGGGCAAATCATGCTCATGGTCGCGGTCGGAATGCAGTTAATGGGAATCGCCATGATTCGATGGATCGTGAACATTAAGGTCTGAAAGATCTAACGGTAGGCAACAAACGACCATCCTTTCCTTCCGGTTGGATGTTCGGATGGGCTGCTTACCGTTGGTGTTGGGAGTCTCAACGTGACACTCTATCTCCTGGGCGGTCTGATTGTGGTCAGCATTGCGCTGGTCATTTATGCTCTTTGGCCTAAGCAGCAAGATGATCACGACGCCATCAAGCGTCGAATGACGGGGCGCAGCGCTCAAAGCAATGCCAGCGACATTCGGCGCCGGGCCAAGGAGTCCGTAGCCAAACGTGTTATCAAATCTGTCGCCCCGATTGCCGTCAGGCCGATGCAGAAACAGGATGCGGAGAAGATGTCGCGGCTCCGAATCAAGCTCGCCACCGGGGGTTTCCGGTCCGACACCGCACCAACCACTTTTCTCGCGAGCAAGACCATCATGGCCGTCATCCTGGGTCTGGCCGCAGCGGCTTTTGTTTGGGCCAAAGGCTACGCATTCCCCAATGCCATCGGCATTACCATGATCGGCGTCGGATTGGGCTTTCTGGCGCCGGATTTGTGGCTCAGTTCGGCGATCTCCAAGCGGTCGGAGCTGATTCGCAACGGATTACCCGATACGCTCGATCTTCTGGTCATCACGGTGGAGTCGGGTCTGGGCCTCGACGCCGCGTTTCAACGCGTCGGGGACGACATGAAGTATGTGCACCCGGCCCTGTCGGAAGAACTCCAATTGGTGACCTTGGAAACCCAGATGGGGATTCCCCGTTCCGAAGCGCTTGCGAATTTCGGTGCGCGGAGCGGCGTCGAAGAGGCTCGTTCCCTGGTGGCCATCGTCAACCAGGCTGAACGCTTCGGGACAAGTATCGCCCGCGCACTTCGTAATCAATCGGACTCCCTGCGAGTCAAACGGCGGCAGCGGGCCGAGGAACGCGCCCAAAAAACCTCCGTCAAGCTGATGGCTCCTTTGATTCTCTTCATCTTTCCAGCCATCCTCGTAGTGCTCGCAGGCCCGGCGGCCTTGAAGATGATTGAAGCCCTCAGCAACACCCCGGGATTGCTCTAGGCCGAAACCCAGCCGACCTTCAAGAAAGATTGACCCGCAGGCATCAGCCCGCGCGATTTGTTCGCTGCTTCGACCATGAGCAACATGGTCTTCCCTGGAGTGGCTCAATCCCCGCCGCCCCAAGGCAATTCTGACGTCGTCCACGATTCCAAAGCATCCTGGATCGGGTCTTGACACAAAATTAACAGACGGTACAATCACTTCCGGAACAGAAGTGTAAGGTAAGGTCTTCCGTTTCCGCTTTATTTCTTGGATGGTACAGGATTTGTTCTGCAATCCATTGATCCGAGTTGAGAGAGGCCGTCGGTGGAGTCCTTCCCGGCGCGCTTTCGGAAGACCGGCTATTGCCGGGACTTCGTCTCCCAATTGGAACGGGGATCTACGACCTTGGGGCAGGCTATCTTCGATCTGCAAGGCTTGAATGCAAGGCAGGCGAGGTAGATCTATTGTCGGCAGGAGATGTTCATTGTTTCGCACGAGTAATTTCGCCAACCTTTGCCGGGCTCCAATGAGTTTCGAGCCTGAGCTGGCTGGCGCGTGCGGCATCGCCCAAGCCACAAAGATTTTTCGGTGGAACGGATGGTCACGCAAACCCGCATTAGGAGCTATCAGTAGTGGCTAGTACGTCGGGGCTGCACCCGGCATGGCGGTCACGTTTCGCCAACGCCTTACCCCCAAGTCGGCAGGATGTTGCCTAAGCGGTTGATCCGCCCGCCCGAATCATCCTGCGAGTCCGACCTTACCAAGCACATCGACAACCGAAGGCTGCGGCCGACGGGCCGCAACCTGCGAGGGTAGCCTCGCGCCACGGGCTCCGTTGGGGGTTCTCGGCGCCGCCCATCCTCGATGGTCGCACGAATACGGAAGAACCTACATGAACCTATCCCTACCTCTATTAGCGACAGGATTAGCGCAGCAGGCCGATGGCGGCTCCCTGGGCAAATTCGCTCTCGCGGGCGCGCTCGGCGCCGTGACCGCCCTGCTGGCTGGATATTTGCTCACCCGATGGCTTGGCCGGACCAGGTTGGACGCCGCCCGCATTGAGGCTGAGCGCATCCTTGCGGAAGCCAAGAGCGAGGCGGATGTCCGCCGCAAGAGCGCCCAAGTTGATGCGAAAACCGAGTTTCTCAAGGGTCAGGAGCAGCTTCGGAAAGAATCCACGGAGCTCCGCGCCGAACTCAAGCAAATGGAGAAACGGCTCACCAAGCGCGAGGACAACCTCGAAGCCAAACTGGACATGCTCGTGACCAAGGAACGAAATGTCGAGCAGTCCATCAGCAAGCTCAACACGCGAGCGGACGTGATCGCCAAGCAGGAGACCGAGTCCGAGGACTTGCTTTCCAAGAGGCGCGACCAATTGCACCAGGCCAGCGGCTTGAATCACGAAGAGGCGAAGCGCATTCTGCTGGACGAACTCAAGATCGAGCTCGAACACGAGTGCGCCGAGATGATCGAGAAGGTAACGACGGCGGCCAAAGACGAAGCCGCACAACTCTCCCGCGAGATCACGCTGACGGCAATCCAAAGATACGCCGGCGAACATACTTGCGAATCGACGGTCTCCACCGTGGCCATCCCAACCGACGAGATGAAGGGGCGCGTCATAGGGCGCGAAGGGCGTAATATCCGCGCCTTTGAAAAAGCCACCGGTGTGGACGTGATCGTGGACGACACGCCGGGCGTCGTCGTGGTCAGCGCGTTCGACCCGGTTCGACGGGAAATCGCGCGGCGGTCGCTGGACCGACTCGTGCAGGACGGGCGCATCCACCCGGGGCGGATTGAAGAGCTCGTCCAACAGGTTCAGAAAGAACTGTTCGAGGAGGTTCTGGAAACGGGAAAGAAAGTGGCGGTTGAGGCCAACGTCGGCGGGCTGCACCGCAAGCAACTGGATCTGCTCGGCCGCCTCAAGTTTCGCACGAGCTATGGGCAAAACGTCCTGCGGCACAGCGTCGAGGTGGCGTATCTATGTCAGGCGATCGCCGAGGAGCTGGGTTTGGACGGCCGGCTGGCGCGCCGCTGCGGCCTGCTTCACGATATCGGCAAAGCCATCGACCATGAGGTTGAGGGAAGCCATCAAAAGGTGGGCGCGGACTTCTGCAAACGATTCAACGAGCGACCGGAAGTCCTCAACGCCATCGAGGGTCATCACGGCGATATACCCTCCATCAGTCCGTACACGCCGATTGTGATGGCGGCGGACGCGATCAGCGCCGCGCGCCCCGGCGGAAGGCGGGAGTCGCTCGAGCGCTATGTTCAGCGCTTGCAGCAATTGGAGGAGATCGCCATGGTCCATAGCGGCGTGAAAGAAGCCTTTGCGATTCAGGCTGGGCGAGAGATCCGAGTCATCGTCGATGCGAAACGCGTGGACGACGCCGTCGCGGCGATGATCGCGCGCGATGTGGCGAAGAAGATCGAAGAGCAAATGACCTACCCGGGCGAGATCAAGGTTACGGTCCTCCGCGAGATCCGGGCGACGGCGCTGGCCCGGTAGCGAACCGCACGGAGAGACCATGCAGCTTCGGCTCCTTTGTGTTGGCGACGTCGTTGGCGCACCCGGGCGGCAGGTTCTTCGACAAGCCCTTGACACGGTCGTGCCGGCCCAGCACATCGACTGCGTCATCGTAAATGCCGAGAACATTGCCGGCGGTTCGGGCCTCACCGCACCTTTGTATGAAAAACTGATCCGATACGGGACGCATCTGATTACTCTGGGGGACCACGTGTACCGGCGCCGGGACGTTTTCCCGGTCCTGGAGCGCTCCGACAATATCGTAAGGCCGGCTAACCTTCCCGCCGGCGCACCCGGCAAGGAGTTCGCCGTGTGGCAAGGCGCCTCGGGCCACAAGGTCGCCGTCATCTCGCTATTGGGGCGAAGGTTCATGAAGATGCCGGTGAATTGTCCCTATGCCGCCGTCGATCGGGTTCTTGCCATGATCCCCAAGGACGTCAAGATCATCGTCGTGGACATGCACGCCGAAGTCACCAGCGAGAAGGTGGCCATGGGTTGGCACCTGGACGGGAGAGTCAGCGTGGTTTTCGGCACGCACACGCACATTCCGACGGCGGATGAGCGCGTCCTGCCCAACGGCACCGCCTATGTGACGGACCTGGGCATGACGGGTCCGTATGATTCCGTGCTCGGCCGTTGCAAGCATCGCGTGTTGAGTGCGATGATTACGGGCGTGCCCACCCCCTTCGATGTCGCGACGGAGGACGCCCGCCTGTGCGGCATCATCGCATCGATCGATGCCACCACCGGCCGAGCATCCGAGGTTGAGCGGATTTGCTTCCGTGGAACCGCCGAAACGCAAGCCCCATGAATCACGTTGGCGACAACACTCCGTTGAGCGCGCTCATCCTCGGTTGTGAGAACGTGTATACCGTCGAGGAGTTGGAACAACGCCTCAAAGGCCGGCGCCTCCGCGTCAAACTCGGCATGGATCCCACGGCGCCGGACCTGACCCTGGGGCACACCGTGG
This sequence comes from Planctomycetota bacterium, assembly GCA_022563615.1. Classification (GTDB taxonomy): domain Bacteria; phylum Planctomycetota; class Phycisphaerae; order UBA1845; family UBA1845; genus JADFMZ01. The sequence continues at coordinate 2,062 of JADFMZ010000025.1, read as the reverse complement.
TGTTGCGCAAGCTTCGCCAGTTTCAGGATTTGGGTCATCTGGCCGTCTTGATTATCGGGGACTACACCGCCAGGATCGGCGACCCGACGGGCCGCTCCAAAGCGCGCCCCATTCTCACCCGAGAGGAAATCGAGACCAACGCCGAGACCTATCTCGAACAGGCCGGCAAGGTATTGGATCTATCGCCGGATAAGCTGGAAGTGCGCCGCAACAGCGAGTGGCTCACGCCGATGACCTTTGCCGACGTGATCCAACTGATGAGCCAGATGACCGTCGCCCGCATGTTGGAGCGCGACACGTTCGCCAAGCGTCAGGCCCAGGGGAAGGAAATTCACCTTCACGAGTTGTTGTATCCCTTGATGCAGGCGCGAGACAGCGTAGCCGTCAAAGCCGACGTCGAGTTGGGCGGAACCGATCAGACCTTCAACAATCTCTGCGGTCGGGATCTACAACGCAATGCGGGCCAGCCGCCGCAAATCGTTATGACCTTGCCGCTTCTGATCGGCACCGATGGGCGGAAAAAGATGAGTAAGTCGCTTGGGAACTACGTGGCCGTTACTGATCCGCCCGGCGAGATGTTCGGCAAGATCATGCGCATCGCGGACGAACTGATGCCCGCCTATTTCGCGCTGCTGACCGACACTCCGCCAAGCCGGATCGCACAGCTTACCGATCCAACCCAGTGCCATCCGCGCGAGGGTAAGGAGCAGTTGGCCAAAACGATCGTCACGCAATATCACTCCGCCGCAGAGGCTGATGCCGCCGCCGAGGAGTTCCTTCGAGTGTTCTCAAGCCGAGGTGGTGGCCTTCCCGATGACATTCCCGACGTTGAGGTGCCGCAAGACAGGGTGCGCGACGGCAAGATCACCCCGATTGATCTGATTACCTGCTGTTTGGGCGAGCGATCGCGCACCGAGGCTCGCCGTCTGGTGGCTGAACAGGGCGTCCGGCTCAATGGCCAACTGATCGACGACCCGATCACGCCGATCGAAGTCAAGTCCGGCGACGTTCTCCAGCGGGGCAAACGCCGATTCGTCCGCCTGGTTGTCTCCTGAGGCCACGGTAATCCCATGAAGTGCACACACATCGCATTGCAGACTCGGGACATCGACGCCTCGATTGCTTTTTACGGGCGCTATTGCGGGATGACAATCGTTCACGAGCGCCGCGATCCCGAGGTTGGCCGGGTTGTTTGGCTGGGGTGGGGTGAGGATCCGCCCAGGTTCGTCATCGTGCTGCTGGGCACATCCTACGAGCGGAACATCCAGCCACCGTGGCAGCATGTTGGGATGGCCGTCGAGACGCGCGAAGAGGTGGATGCCATCCACGCGCGAGCCCGGGCGGACGGCCTGACCGATCTTTGGGCGCCGACCGACGCCAGCCCGATCGTGGGATACTATTGCGGTCTACCCGACCCCGACGGCAACCGTGTGGAGTTTTCGCACGGCCAACGAATCGGCTGACGCGGGTTTTTGCCAGCAAGTTGTTGACCTTATCGGAACCCGCGCCTATCGTTGAATTGAAGATTGAATTGCACAGGACGGTTGGTATGTGGCGGAATGCGCGGGGCTGAAGTTGTTAGCGCGTTTATTGGTCTGTCATCATTTTCCATGCGTTTTTCGTGCGGCATTTTAGCCCTTCGTAACTGACCTGCCTCCCAACCGTTCGCAACCATTGTAAGTGGGACGCTGCGCATTGCGCTCAGGCGTACGGCGCATCGTGATCGCGCGCGATGAGAAACTGCGCGATGTATGGGTCTTGGACGGCGACTCGGATCTACAAGCAGAGGAGGTAATTCCATGACGTCCCCGCGCGGAGAAGTTGCGGTTGTAATACCCAATGCGCCGGGATTCCATCAGCCTACCCATCCACCGAAACCCGGCTCATGTCGCCTTGGGCGAGTTAGCTTCGCGATGGGGTTCATACTCGCAGGGCTGATGGCTTTCTCATCCGTAGCGTCGGTTCGAGCGCAGCTTGTCTTGTATGTGGATGCCAATGCTCCCGGGCTCAACGACGGGTCAAGCTGGGAGGACGCCTACCAAGACCTCCAGGCTGCGTTGGA
>JADFMZ010000298.1 GCA_022563615.1 Planctomycetota bacterium | reverse complement strand
GGGGATTTTTTTACATTCAATTGCATTATGGAGCATTGCGGCTGCAATAGCGTAGCGTTTTTCAGGGTTATCCTTAAGCTTGTGCCATAGCTTAAAATACAATTTATCATATTTTTTATATTATTCTCTCTTTCAATATCCTTAAGTCTAGTTTTGGGTATTTTGCCTGTTTGAAAACAGAGTTTAGTGTTTGTCATGTATGTTACTGGTTTGTGTTTGTCATGTATGTTGCTGTATGTTAGTGGTTTTTGTTTGTCATGTATGTTGGTGGTTTGTGTTTGATTTGTGTTTTGCGATTAATTCTTTTTATGTATCCGTATTCTCGACATAATTTGCAGTACATCACTTTGATGTTATTCGTGATTTGGAGGTATCAATTGTGGATACCAATTCACATACTTGGAAAAGAGGCCGTGCAAAAGACCGGTATATTAATGACAACATTGTCAATGACAACATTGTCAATTGGTATATTTTTTATTTTTTGTAGCTGTAATAAATGGGTATGAAAATCGAACGAAATTTAAAGATGGGCATGGTCGGTGGCGGACCGGATGCGTTCATTGGTGAGGTTCATCGCAAGGCCGCTCGTATCGATGGCGGGATTGAACTTGTTGCAGGGACTTTCAGCCGGGATTTCGAAAAATCCAAACAAACCGGCAACGAACTTTTCCTAGATAGCGCCAGAGTCTATAGCAGTTTCACTGAAATGATTAATCAAGAAAGAACACTGCCCGCAGGAGAACGAATTGCGAAGTCAGTGGGAATCGGCGGTTGCGCCGGTCTTGAGCGACGCGGGACTTGTCGTGTCGGAAAATGCCGAGCCGGCCTACGGCGGGCGTTTCGGGCGGCATCCCGCAGCCTTGGCTGAACTGCTCGAAGGTATGCAACTGGTCTACAATATCGACCCGTCCGCCAAATGGTGACCGAAATGGACCCCACCCCAAACCCCGAGCCGTCGAGTAGCGCAGAGTTCAACCTGGCGATGCCTCCGATCGGCGCAACGAATAAGAGGCAAAGAGAATCTTTGCCCTACCCTGAGCCGCAGGCTTCAGCCTGCGCGAACTCCCAAGAGCAAAGCAACCGCAGGGCGTTACCCCGCGAGGATGTTCCCGGCAAGAATTCGTCACAGCGAATCGAAAACATCTGGCACGCTTTGGAATCCGTCACCGATCCAGAAATCCCCGTGATTAACGTCGTCGAGATGGGCATCATCGCCGACGTGCGGATCAACGACGCCGGCGTCACCGTCGATATGACTCCGACGTTCGTGGGATGTCCGGCCCTCGATGTCATCCGCCAGGACATCCGCCGCGCCGTTTCCGATCTTGGCGAACCCGACGTGACCGTCAACGTCGTCTTCGATCCCCCCTGGACGACGGATCGGATTCAGCCGTCCGGTTTGGTGAAGCTCAAAGCCTTCGGCCTGGCCCCGCCTGTGCGGTCGTGCGGCGCCTGCTCTGCCGAATCGTCGATGCCCGACTTGGAAAAGATTCCCTGCCCATTTTGCGATTCAGCCAACACCGAGATGGAGTCAATGTTCGGTCCAACGCTCTGCCGCTCGATTCACTACTGCCGCAACTGCCTGCAATCCTTCGAGCACTTCAAGACCGTGTGATCCCATCGCACCTGACGACTGCTCTTTCAGACCTGACCAGATGGATAGTCCATCGAAACGGGAGGGCGAAGCTCGGCGATCGCGCTCCGGGTCGAACTGTCCCCGGGCCGAACTCGTGATAAAATGGATTCCGACCGCCGGGCCAGTCGGCGAGTCGATGACGCAGCATACAACAAGAATCGAGGTTCGATTCATGATCGTTCGGGAACCCATCGTTGCGGGTCAGTTTTACCCGGCCAGACCTGGAGAGTGCCGGGCACAGTTGAGTAAGATTCTGTCCCATGAACCGGAATCAGCCATCGGAAATCGCCGCCTGATCGGAGGGCTAGTTCCACACGCCGGGTGGACCTATAGCGGGTCTATCGCCGGGCGCGTGTTTCGCAGTCTGGCGGCCTCGGGGGCGCCGGATGTCGTGATTATCTTTGGCGGTGTGCATCGCTATCGCGGGCACAAGGCGGCCTTGTTCCCTGAAGGTCGCTGGGAAACCCCGCTGGGGCCGGTGGAGGTGGATGGACGGCTGGCCGAGCGAATCCTGGGGCACACCAATCTGATTGCCGATGATCCCTACGCCCATGAACTCGAGCACTCGATCGAGGTTCAGGTGCCCTTTGTGAGGCACATGTTTCCGGGCGCCAGAATGGTTCCGATCATGGTGCCGGCGCGGGAAACCGCAGCCGAGGTGGGTTTGTCGGTCGCTCGAACGTTGCGAACCTACGGGTATGACGCCCGCATCGTGGGCACCACTGATCTGACGCACTACGGCCCCAATTACGGCATGGTCGATCACGGGGTCGGTGCAAAGGGAAACACCTGGGCCAAGGAGGTGAATGATCAACGGTTCATCGACGTGGTCAGCCGGATGGAGGCGGCGGACGTGGTTCCCGAGGCCTTGGAGCACAAGAACGCGTGTAGCAGCGGTGCGGTCGCTGCCGCCGTCGCGGCTGCGGTTGAGCTGGGGGCCTCAGAGGCCCTGCTCCTCGAACATGCCAGCAGCAGCGAAGTGAACATCGGGGAAACCAAAACGATTCCCTCGGACTCCGTAGGTTACGCCGGAATGGTCTTTGTGAATTAGAATCGTGTCTTGCAGGTTTCATAACAACCTGTTCCGCAACCATTTTGGAAAAGGGCTGCGTGAAACTGCGAAACCGTGACAACCTGAGCCGCAGGCTTTAGCCTGCGCGATGTCACGAATTCCTACGAACGTTCCTCGCCCTCGCGGTTTCGCGCAGGCTAAAGCCTGCGGCTCAGTTTGGAATCATGGTCGTGTCACCTAGGAAACGAGGTACTGGAGATGGGTCGGACGTGGTTCGCCCATCCTTACTCTTGGATCTATTGACATGCCTCACGTTCTGATCGCGGACAAAATCGCGGAGCAAGGCCTCGAACGGCTGCGCCAAGCCGACGGCGTGACTTTCGACGTGCGTCACGGCCTATCACCGACTGATCTGGCCGACATCATTGGCGACTACGACGGCGTCCTCATTCGCTCGGGAGTCCAAATCACGCAAGAGACGCTGGCCCGCCCCGGTCGGCTCGTGGCCATCGCACGCGCGGGAGTCGGCGTGGACAACGTGGACCTCGAGGCTGCTACGGTGGCTGGGGTGCTGGTCTTGAACACGCCTGATGCCAACACGATTTCCACGGCTGAGCACGCTTTCGCCTTGATGCTGGCGTTGCATCGCAAGATCGTCAGTGCGCACGTGCATGTCGCAGCCGGCAAGTGGAAACGAAGCGAGTTTCAGGGCGACCAACTCGCCGGCAAGACGCTGGGGATCCTCGGCTACGGGCGTATCGGCCAGGCGGTAGCCCGGAGGGCTCTGGCCTTTGAAATGCATGTGCGGGCCTATGATCCCTTCGTCCGACCGGGCACGGCTGCCGAAGGGGCCGTAATCCTCGATGAGAACCTGAGCGAACTGCTGCGCAAGTCGGATTGCATCACGCTTCACGCCAGCCTGTCCGAATCCACCCGACACATGATCGGCGCGGACGAGCTGGCGGCCATGAAGCCCGGGGCGAAACTGATCAACTGCGCTCGGGGTGCCCTTGTCGACGAAGTCGCCCTGGCTAACGCGCTGAACCGTGGGCACTTGGGCGGGGCGGCCATCGACGTCTACGAAAACGAGCCGCCTACCGATTCTCCATTATTGGGGGCCAAGAACATTCTCCTGACACCGCACCTGGCGGCTTCGACTGTCGAGGCCCAGAACCGCGTCTCGGTGGATGCGGCCGATGCCCTGCTCGCCTATCTTTTGCGCGGCGAGATCGGCTCCGCGGTGAACGTGGCCGGCGTACCGGCGGTCTCGACGCCGCGCAGCCGCACCTTTGTCGATCTTTGCTCTCGCATGGGCGCGCTGATTTCCGGGTCATGCGCAGGCGGCGTCGAACAGATTCGCGTGACCGCGTATGGGGAAGCGCTGGAGGAGTTGGCCTCGGTGCTGGCGTGGCAGGCCATGATCGCCGTCGTCGGCCCGCACCTCGAAGGACGCCTAAACCTGGTCAATGCCAAGGATCAGGCCAGACGACGCGGGATAAAGGTGGATTACGCCACCGAATCGGCTCTTCCGAGCTTTCCCGCCTCCATCCGCCTGACCGTCCGATCGCAGGGGCAACAGCACGAAATCGAGGGTACGGTCTTCGCCGACGGCAAGCCGAGGGTGGTCTCGATGGACGGTTATCGAATGGAGATCGTGCCCGAGCGCTGCATCGTGCTGATCCTTAACGACGATCGCCCCGGCGTGATCGGCCTGGTCGGACAGCGCGTGGGTGACGCGGGTATCAATATCGCCGACATGGCCCTCTCCAGAAGGGGAAAGACCGCGCTGATGGTGCTCAAGCTCGATGAGCCCATACCGGACGAAGTGCGCGACGCCCTTCGCGCCATGAACCCTCCGATCCTGTCCGTCCGCTCGGTATCCTTGCCGCCGGTTCGGGCTGAATGAAACCTCGAAACCGAATAAGGC
>JADFMZ010000297.1 GCA_022563615.1 Planctomycetota bacterium | reverse complement strand
TCACGTCCTGCAGGGCGAGAGGGAATTTGCTCGCGACAACCGCACGCTGGGCAGGTTCCAGCTTACGGATATTCCGCCCTCCATGCGAGGCATGCCGCAGATCGAGGTCAGCTTCGACACCGACGCCAACGGTATTTTGAACGTCTCGGCCAAGGACCTGGGGACCGGCAAGGAGCAGTCCATCGTCATCCAGGCAAGCTCAGGCCTCTCCGAGGAAGAGGTCGAGAAGATGGCTAAAGACGCAGAGACGCACGCCGAAGAGGATAAGAAACGCCGCGAGGTCGTTGACCTCAAGAACCAGGCCGACCAGTTGATCTATTCGACCGAAAAAACGCTCAAGGAGCATGGCGACAAGATCCCCGCCGACGAGCGGGCCAAGGTCGAGGCGTCGGTCAACAGCCTCCGCGAAGTCCTTAAGGGCGATGACCTCGAAGCCATCAAGAAGGCCAACGATCAGCTCATGGAGGATGCCCAGGCAATCGGCAAGATCATCTACGAGGAGGCTGCCAAGAAGCAAGCTCAAGCGGCGTCCCAACCGACCGGCGGTCCCGACGCCGCCGACTCCGGCGAGACGAAGGACGACGACGTGATCGACGCGGAGTACGAGGTCAAGGACGCGTAAGGGGCGTAACGATTAGAGCGTTTCCCAAAATCGTGTGCCGAGCCGCGGGCTTTAGCCCGCGCGAATTCGCAGCGTAACAAGACGCCAAGTGGACATCGCGTGCCGTACGAAAAAACGGGAAATGCTCTAAACCATCAGAGCATCTCTAATAAGGGAGGGCGAGGCTCCCGCCGAGCCGAGCACGGGGCCGGGACCGGGGCTCGGCAGGAGCCTCGCCCTCCCAAACCTGGTTCCCGCGCGGCTTTTTAGTATGACAGCGCTGGAACCACGTTTACGAGCCGCAGGCTTGAGCCTGCGCGATCTCAAAGCGGTTTGGCGCTACCGAAAACCGGGGCATCGCGCGGGCTAAAGCCCGCGGCTCGGTTCGTTTTGGACAATCCAGCGCTGTCATACTAAGAGGATCAGCGCGATCACGGACCGACGGCGCAGTGGCCTGGACCCAGCCGAGGTGGTGGCGGAACTCAACCGCGTGTTGCGTGGTTGGGCCGGCTACTTTTGCCTCGGACCGGTCAGCGACACCTACTGTAGTGACTCGGATTTGGCGACGTTTTTGCGATCAGAACCACGACCGTGAGGGAGTGGTTCCGGCGAAGATGTCGTGTCCCCTCCCTCACGGTCGGGGCTCTGAAAAAATGCCATCTGTGTGAGGCACTACACTAGTTCCTCTACCGCATGACCCTTCAGAGGAACTGGCCGGTGCTCAGCTTGGCACGCGTGAAGAAGTCAAACAGGCTCCCGGTGATCCTGAGCCGCGAGGAAGCACGCCACCTACTCTCGCTGATCCGAAGGCCCCAGGCCCGCATGAGCTGCGTGATGATGTACAGCTGTGGGCTCCGCATATCGGAAGCCACACGTCTTAAACCCGCCGACATCGACAGCCAACGCATGGTTGTGTGCGTGCGACACGGCAAAGGCGACAAGGATCGAACGGTACCGCTTCCGCGGCGGACACTCGAGCTTCTGCGTGCTTACTGGGTCGAGCATCGTCCCGCAAATAGCTGGCTTTTCCCGGCACAGGGCACCCCCAACCCGATCCGTACCAAGGCCGTGGCCACCTGCTTGAAGACCGCACTGCACGAGAGTGGCATCAAGAAGCCGGCCACTTGTCATACGTTTCGTCATTCCTACGCCACGCATCTGCTCGAAGCGCGCCAGAGCCTCCGTACGATTCAGGCCCTCCTGGGCCATCGGGCCCTCAAGAGCACCATGGTCTATGTGCCTCTGACCGCCGCCACGATGGAACAGGTGCACAAGACGATCAACAACCTCATGGCTGATCTGTAGCCCGCGGACCACTGGCTGGTGCTCGAGGTGGCAGACATTCTGCGCCGCTACGGCGGTGCCTATTGGGATCGGTTCGGTGAGGCCGTGCCGCAGAGCCACCGGCGCGTCATCCGAGAACTCGTGAATTGCCGAACCGAAGCCCTCGGCGGCCATGTCTATGTCTGTGACGGCTGTGGGCATCAGCATTTTTCCTATCACTCCTGCCGGAACCGCCACTGCCCCAAGTGCCATGGGCATGACACGGAAGACTGGCTCGCCGCCCGGCATGACGAACTCTTGCCGGTGCCTTACTTCCATCTGGTCTTCACCGTTCCCCAGGAGCTTCGCCGTATCATCCGTGCCCACCCCGGACGGCTCTACGGAGTTTTGATGAAGGCGGCTGCCAAGGCGCTCATGAAGCTTGCCGCCGATCCCCGCTACGTGGGTGGGAAGATCGGCATCCTGGCCGTCCTGCACACCTGGACCCGTACCCTGGAGTATCATCCCCATGTCCACTGTCTCGTACCCGGAGGCGGCGTATCGCCCGATGGCTCCTGGATCCCGTCAAGGCCGGACTACCTTGTTCCCGTCAAAGCGCTATCCAAGATCTTCCGCGGAATCTTCATGGATCTGGCCCGCAAGGCACTCCCCGACATCACACTGCCCAAGTCAATCGGGAAGCAGAGCTGGGTCGTGTACAGCAAGGCCACGGCCCAAGGCGCTGATCACGTGCTCGACTACCTCGGACGCTACGTGCACCGTGTCGCCATGGCCAATAGCCGGATCGTCTCGATCGACAACGGTCGCGTTGTCTTCCGGTACCGGAAGGTCGGCCAAACAACCGGCAGGTCGATGTCGCTGGATGCGCACGAGTTCATCCGTCGTTTTTTGCAGCACGTCCTGCCACGCGGTGTCCACAAGGTTCGCTACTACGGCCTGTGGGCACCGTCGAACCGGGCGTTGCTGCGACGTATCCGCGATGAGCTTACGGAGCATCAACCCGACTTGGCCGTCCGAGACCCGCTTGAACCGCAACCATCCAAACCCGCTCGAAGCCCACGGCCCCGTGAAGGTCAGCCCTGCCCACACTGTGGTAAAGGCGTGCTGGTCTGGCTTGCCGCCCTCCCGCGGTCGTCTAAAGCGTCGCGGTCGTCCAGAGCGCCGCCGCCACCTTGTTGCAGTAGATCTTCCGCCGTCCGGCGACCCTGACGGAATAGATCTTCCGACGTCCAACGACCTTGACGGAGTCGATCTTCCGACGTCCAGCGACCTTGACCACGCGGCGCCTTGCGTGAGGCTCCTCGTCGCAGTTTGTCTCCGCCTTCGCTCCAGCTCTGCCGCCGTCGGAGCATCCGGCGCCTCCCACTCTGCCCGCGTCCGCCCCGGATCGCCCCTCGGCAAACACGCACAGCCTCACGTCGCCGCACCATCAGCATTCCTTATCACGTGCCCAACGGAGGATGCGCCCGGCTGACCGCCATGCCCTCGCCCCCATAAAACCCCAGACGCGCTCCGACGCGGTTCAGTCCAACCGACCTTTTGCGGCGGCATGAGCCTCAACGGCTCGTCCACACCCTCACGCCGCCGCAAAAACTCTAATTCATTTTGAGGAGACGTGGGTTCGCCACGAAGCTCTTCCTCCAGAAGGAGGAAGCTGTGGCGAATCAACTCAAGATGGCCAAGGTACACACAATTCTGACGTTACGCGCTCGTGGCTGGTCCTATCGACGGATCGGTCGGGAGCTTGGTGTCCACAGGGAGACGGTCGCACGGTATGTCCGGCTGGCGAAGGTGTCCTCGGAGCCAGGGTCGAGGGCGGTCTTCGGGCGAGACCGACCGGAGTCTTCGGCCGGATCGGCTAGCCAAGACCAGCCAAACCTGCCCGCCGGGTTAGGCGAGCAAAACCGGCCAAACCCGCCCGCCGGGTTAGGCGAGCAAAACCGGCCAAACCCGCCCACCGGGTCGGGGCCTCGAAGCCTGGCCGAACCCTTCCGCGAGTTCATCATCCAATGCCTCGATCAGGGATTGAGCTGCCAGCGAATTTGGCAGGATCTCAAGACCGAGCATGCATTTGAAGGAAGCTACGACAGCGTCAAGCGGTTCGCTCGGCGACTGCGGACCGACGGGGCGCTACCGTTTCGACGCATGGAGTGCGCTCCGGGCGAAGAAGCCCAGGTCGACTTTGGGACCGGCGCTCCGATCGTCATGCCGGATGGCAAACGCCGACGTACCCATGTTCTTCGTGTCGTCTTGAGTCATTCGCGCAAAGCCTACAGCGAGGTGGTGTTCCGTCAGACCACCGAACAGTTCATCCGCTGTATCGAGAACGCCTTCTGCCACTTCGGCGGTGTGCCCAAAACACTGGTCATCGACAACCTCAAGGCAGCCGTCACCAAGGCGGACTGGTTCGACCCGGAAATCAATCCGAAGATGTTGGCCTTTTGCGCCCACTACGACACCACCGTCCTTCCCACCAAGCCCTACACGCCTCGCCACAAGGGCAAGGTTGAACGTGGCGTTGACTACGTTCAGAACAATGCCTTGAAGGGGAAGACCTTCAAGAGCCTGAGCGAACAGAATGAGCATCTTCTGCGATGGGAGACCACCGTGGCGGACACGCGAATTCACGGCACCACCCGAAGGCAGGTGAAGAAAGCCTTCGAAGAGAGTGAACGAGCGGCATTGCTGCCGCTTCCGGTCGC
>JADFMZ010000296.1 GCA_022563615.1 Planctomycetota bacterium | reverse complement strand
GCCCCGCTTCTTCTTCACGGCGCTGCCTCCTGCAAGACCGGACCGCCCGGCGTTCGTGCAAGCTCGGCAATTACCTCGACGATTCCAGGATCCATCCCAACGGCGGAGTCGCAGACCACATAGCGATGACGGATCCGACCTGCCAGGGGCAATGAAACGTCGTCGCTCGGGATGAAGCCCAACCGGCGCGGAATATCCCGCGCAGCGTGTGGACCATCACCGATCAGAAAAGGAATCACGATCAGGTTGGGATGGGTGGCGGTCTCCAGAATGGATTCCACCTGTGGATCGTCATCCAAAAAAGCGGCGACGACCTGAGCGCACAGCTCATGTTGGCGCAGCTTTCGGGCCAGCTCCCAGGTGGCATGACGGCTCCGCGCATGGCGCCTTGTTCCATGTCCGATCAAAGCCAGGGTGGTATCGCTTGCGTGCAGTTCGTGATCGAGGAGGATTTTCCGAAACCGCCGGGCGACCAGGGTCGCCATGCCGGGATGCGTTCCAACCGGGCCTGTCCGGCGGACGCGAATCGTCGCGTATCGGGCGTTCCTGGCCAACTCACGCGGCAGTACCACGTCGCTGTAGTATCCTTCGCTGGTCATCACCGGCACAACGACGATCTCGTCCGCCGACAGCCGATCGAGGATCCGCGAAAACCCGGGCTCACCTTGATGAAACGCAACGGCTACCTCGTCGAACCATCGGTGCGCCGAAAGCATGCGCGCGAAGCCGCGAACACGGTCGTTGACGTCGGGCTCGTGGCGCGATCCATGAGCCGCCAGCACCAACGCCGTTCGATTCATGCCGCCGCCTCCGCCGTTACGCGAAGAAGGCGCCCAGCAACCGATCGGCAGCGAAAAGTGCGCTCGTACGGAAAGAGCATGCCCGATTCTACCCGGAACCAGCCGGCCGGCCATTGCACCCAAGCCATGGCTTCCAACCGACCCGTCATGGCGTACAGGCAGCGGGGGTTGCCGAATCCTAAGCCATCAGATTCCGGCCCCGCCGTGGAGACCGCACTCGGTCTTCTCGATGTCCTGCCAACGTCCGGCCCGAGAATAATCGGCAGGCGAGCTGCCCGGTACCGGCTGCGTGCAATGCGTACACCCGACCGTCGGATAGCCTTGCTCATGCAGGTCATTGTAGGGCACATTATGCTTCTTGATGTATTCCCACACATCCGCCCGCTCCCAGTTGGCCAGCGGACAGAGCTTGAGCACGTGATTCCGCCAGTCCCACTCGATCACGCGGATATGGGCCCGGGCAACGGACTGGCTGCGGCGAATCGCCGTGATCCACACGTCCGCTTCCGCCATGACCGCTCGCATCGGATCCACCTTGCGCAGCTTGCAGCACAGATCAGGATTCTTTTTCCACAGTTCATTCCCATAGAGACTGACCTGCTCCTCAGGAGTCAGCGTCGTGCCTCGGTTGACGAACTTCAAATGAGGGTAGCGTTCAACCATCCGATCCCGGAGGTCGTACGTCTCGGGAAAGAAAAACATCGTATCCAGATAGACCACCGTCAACGGCTTGTCGACGCGGGCGTACATATCAATTAGAGCGCAACCTTCCATGCCGAACGACGAGGTCATCACCACACGCTGATCCGCGAACCGCTCCAGCGTCCACGGAATCAGCCGGTGCGTGGGCGTGTCCTCGCTGATCGGCTCCGCGTCCAAACCCAAGTCAACATAGACTTCCGTCATCCCCTCTTCCTCCTTACGCGCGAGATTCGAACCATGAATCCAGTCCTGCATGCGTCCATAAAAAAACCCGCAGGAACTTGCCTGCGGGCTGAAGCATGTATCGTGGCCGAATCCTCAAACGCCCGTCAGGCCTTCCCTCCTCGTCGGGTCGTACAACAACAGCCGCAACAGCGGCACTCCGGATCGATACCGAAGCACGTAACGGCTTCAAGATGGACTCGTTCTTTCTTCATCCTTCCCGTATCCTATCAACTGGACCGATGCGGGTCAACCCTTTTGTATGAGGCCGCCGTCGGCCACCCCTCCTGCAGAGGCATGGGCATCCTGGACTTCTCATCTCCCGAAAGCCCCTCTGCAAAGAACGTGCCTATGATGGTCGTAGCCACGAAATTCCCCTAAGACTGCGAACGCGGCGATCGGCTGTGCATGTCCCCGCACAGGCCCCCGGGCGGCAGGCAAACGCCTACCGCACCCCTCTGTCGAGCGGAAATGGGACGACGCTAGCGTCCAAACGGCAATATTATTGGTACCGTGGTCGTTCGGTTTGTTTCGGGGGCAAAGACTCGGTAGAATGACGACTTCGGAGGCGACAAATGGGAAATCCTATATCAGGTGTAAGTATGTTCCGAACGCAGAACACGACGCCGATGACCCGAAGGCGCTTAGCGACTCCATGAGGTGAGGAACAATGGTGAAACGAACGGTTGTAGCTGTGTTTGTGGTCTTTGCGGTCGCGGCCGCCGCTTTGAGCCAAGTCGGCCAAGTACAAGAGTCGGTCGGTACGCCAGGAGACGAGCGCATGCACGGTTTGATTCGCAAGATGACGGCGGTCGACGGAAAGCGTGATGCCCTGATCGATATCCTGATCGAGGGTGTAAGGGACATGCCCGGCTGCCTAAGCTACGTCGTCGCGAAGGATGCCGCCGATTCTAACGCCGTCTGGATTACCGAGGTTTGGGACAGCAAGTCCAGCCATCGCGCCTCGCTCTCAATTCCCAGCGTGCGGCAGGCCATGACACAGGGCAAGCCGCTCATTTCCGATATCGGACAAGGATTCATCACCACGCCAGTGGGTGGCCGCGGGCTGGGCCTGGCAAGGAACTGAGACGCTGAAAGCCAAGTCACCACCAGGCAACTACTGGCCAACTCCCACTGGTCTCTCCGGACAGGTCCATTCGGTCACGACATCTCCCACAGATGAACAGCACAAAGACACGAACCCGCCCTATTGCACAGGTTCCATCAACCTCGATCGCGATTCGAAGACGAGAGCTTAGTTAAGCCGCCATCGTAACAAGATGACCCTAAGGAATGTAGGGGCTGACGACCCGCCTGTAACGCGCATGGCGGGGTCCGTTCGATACTCCGAACACGCCTTCAATAGTCTAAGGTTGGGCGTCGCGGGTATCCAGATGTGGAATCTCGGGGCCTCGCCAGCTACACCGAATGCCCATTGCGCGTGGTATCGCACACAGATGGCGGGCAAGCTGAAATCGCCAAATCCGCCGACCAAGACGCACCAGCGGCTGCGAATTCGGGTGACGCCGCAACGCGCGACGGACCATCGCCCGGGCCTGTCCCCATTGTTCCAGGTGCACATAGGCAAGGGCGGCGTGGTGAGCAGCCGCCTCCCAATCGGGACGGATGCTCAGCGCCGTCAGGCAGTTTTCAAGCCCGGCTGCGTACCGGCCCCGCCGAATACGACACACGCCTAACTTATAATGAGCGAAAGGATTGCGTGCGTTCCTGGAGAGAATGCGTTGATACCACTCGATGGCTTCTTCGGGACGGTCCTGGGCCAGGGCGCATTCACCGAGCAGCATGGCGACCCGCTGATCTCGAGGCTTCCGCTTGGCCGCCTTGAGGAACTGTATTCGCGCGTCCGCCCACTTGCCAACCCGGAAAAAAGCCAGGCCGAAGTGCAGGTTAAAATCACGCACGCGGGGAGCACCCTTGGCAGCCGAAACCGCAGCCTCGAAGCAGTGAATCGCCTCGGCCGGGGTTCCCAGGTCCAGCCGAAGTTTGCCCAAGGCAGCCAGGGCGTCAACATAATTCGGATCCAACTCAATAATCTGCGCCAGTCGGGTGGCGGCATCCGAAATCTGCCCGGCTTCCCGCGCCAGATCCGCAAGCTCGAAGAGCAGCTCGGTGTCGCCCGGGTCCGCACGGACCTCGAGCAGGAGATACTCCTTGGCCCGAGCGAAATCCTTACGATCGCGAAAGGCTTGCGCGATGCGCTGGTTCACGCCGGCGTAGTCGGGCTCCAAATCCAGCACACGCTGCCAGCAAAAGATCGCCCGGTCCGTCTGACCGCGCGCCGCCAGCGATATGCCGATGTGATAAAAACAATCCGGGCATGAATCGTTGAGCTGCTGAGCGAGGTAAAACATCTCCTCGGCCTTGTCATGCCGGCCTAGTTCGGTGTAGATCTGAATTCGCGCGCAATAGACGGGCTCCAGGTCGGGATACTGGCCGGCCAGATCGTCGATGATGACCAGGGCGCGGGCCAGATGACCCAGGCGAACCAGCGCGCCGCCCAGGGACAATGCCACTTCCACGTCGCCCGGATCCAGCTCGAGCGCACGTTCGTAGGCCTCGACTGCATCGGCGGTGCAATCCAATTCTTCAAGGAGAAGACCGCGCTGGGCGTGCCAAGTGGCGTTATCTGGGTTGATGGATAGAGCTGCGTCGAGTTCAGCAATCGCTTCTTCGAACCGCTGCGATTCGCAAAGCTGTTGAGCCCGTTCCGCTCGCTGCTCCGCTTCCAACCAATCGCTCATGGCAAGAGCCCCTGTACCGTGCCCGAAATGCTTCCCGAGCCGTTATCTTATTCTATACCCCTTATCGGACAAGGGCAACGGCGGGTGGAACCCGGCCTCTCGGGCCGGG
>JADFMZ010000295.1 GCA_022563615.1 Planctomycetota bacterium | reverse complement strand
CATCAAAGCGGCCAGCGATGGACTGGCAGGGTGGGGGCTGGGACTTTCATCGGTCAGGTTTATCTGCGGCACTCAGGAGAATCATACACAGCTCGAAAGCAAAATCGCCGCCTTTTTGCAGATGGACGACGCCATCCTGTACGGCAGCTGCTTCGATGCCAACGGCGGCCTGTTCGAGACCCTCCTGGGCCCGGAGGATGCCATCATCTCCGACGCCCTCAACCACGCCTCCATCATCGACGGCATCCGTCTGTGCAAAGCCACGCGCTACATCTACCAGAACAACGACATGGCCGCCTTGGAGGCCAAGCTGAAAGAGGCGTCCGGCGCGCGATACCGTATGATCGCCACCGACGGCGCGTTCAGCATGGACGGCGACATCGCCAGGCTCGACGCCATCTGCGAGTTAGCCGACCGGTACGACGCCCTGGTGATGGTGGACGACAGCCACTGCACCGGCTTTGTCGGCCGGACCGGTCGCGGCTCACCCGAGCACTGCGGCGTGATGGGACGCGTTGATCTGATTACCTCGACGCTCGGCAAGGCGCTAGGCGGGGCGTCGGGCGGGTTTACGTCGGGTCGAAAAGAAATCGTCGATCTACTTCGGCAGCGATCTCGGCCCTACCTTTTCAGTAATTCGCTCTCGCCGGTGGTCACGGCGGCTTCACTAGCGGTTATTGATTTGCTGAGCGAAACCACCGAGCTGCGCGACAAGCTCGAAGCTAATACGAAACGATTCCGAAGCGGCATGACCGAGGCAGGCTTCGACATCCGGCCTGGCGCCCATCCGATCGTGCCGATCATGCTGTTCAACGCCAAGCTTGCACAAGATATGGCCCATGACCTGTACGCCGAAGGGATCTATGTGGTCGGGTTTTTCTTTCCGGTGGTGGCCAAGGGGCAGGCCCGCATCCGCGTACAGCTGTCCGCCGCCCACGAGCCGGACCACGTAGACCGGGCGATTGAAGCCTTCACCAAGATCGGCCGCAAGTACGAAATCCTCGGCAAGACCAAAGAGGAAATCATCGACCGGTACGGTCCATAGGAAAACCGAATCCCCGACCGTCAGAGTGCGGACCCTCGAAGCATCGCGCTTCGGCATGATGAAGCGGCGGGCTCAAGACTCGGCCGATTCCCTCGGCGCCTCGATCGTTCGCAATCTCGTGCACGGTCACACGTCGTCATGTGGGTGTGCCACTGCTCTTGAGCAGTGCACGAACTTCACGAAAACCCTGTGGACACTGCTTGAAAGCAGTGGCACACGACAACAGGACGCTACTCGTCACCCAAAGATTGAGGCGTGATGGTGCACGGGTTTCGTCGGAATGGCTGAGCAGAACCTGCCGGGGCCATTGTTCACCGGCCGGTGGCGGATAGTTCCGATTCCGGTCGGCCTCGGGGTTTGGGGGGGCCGAACAATTCCCCGGCGTTGGGCTGTTCGAGCATGAAGTGGGCGTTGACGGCCTTCGCCTGACACAAATGGTAGAGCGCCCGAACGACCGCGCCGTAATCCAGGCCCATACCGATGACATCCCCATCAACATCCACGTCCGCATCGTTTCCCAGCAACTGGATCAACTCCGGCAGTGTCAACGGCGCCTGAACGGGCGGCGACGTGGATCCGCTGGCGACTACGACGCGCATCAGGGTCAACTCCAGGTCGCCGGGTCTTGCGCTGATGGTGATTGAGCCGTCGCGCGACTGGTACAGAATCGGCGGCAAGCAGCGAAGATTCTCGCCGAACAGCGCGATGCGCCGTGAACCTTTCCGTTTGACAAAGATGAACCCGGGTCGCTGCGTAGGGATCTGATCCAGCCGAAAGTTATCACCGCCGACGGACATCGAACGGATGACGGGGTCGAATCGAACGATGAGCGCCTCATAGGCGGCAACCTGAATCCGAGGATCCTCATCGTCGAGTAGACTTCGCAGGCACATGCCGGCGCCGGCCATTCCCTTGGCGGCGCCAAGCGCGCGAATCGCGCGGAAGCGGTAGGGGCTGTCAGGATTCCGTGCGTGCAAGGCCATCACGTCCGAAGCGACGTAATCGCCCAGCCGTAATCCCGCCGCCGCGGCAAAGAAACTGACATGTTCCTTGGGGTGCGCATATAGATCGTCCAGCACAGGCAACGCGGCGCGACCCAATCCCTCAAGACACTGTGCGATCTGACCGTGGGGGGCCATGGGGTGCGCGATTTCGTCGGCGAGCTGACGCGCCCGCGCGGCGGCAAACCGAGGATCGCGGGAAAGATACAGGCCGCGAACCAAGGCCAGAAAGTGACCCGTGTCGTTATGGAACTCGCGCGGGATGCGCAGACGCACAAACGAGGGTGAAATGGCGTCCGCCACCTTCTTCGAGGCCGGCGCGAACGCGTTGATGCGGTCCTGGATTCTCTGTGCCCAGTGGTAGGAAGGTTCAAGCAGCACGAGCCGGAGCGTGCGGTCCGCAATGACCAATCCTCCGCCGAGAATGACGCCTTCAAGGTCGGTAGAGCGTGTGGCTGCCTCATCTTCGGAAAAGGGATTCAGGAAGATAGGCCCCGACGCTCGAGCCAGCTTCTTCCCGACAATCGTCGTGTTGGCCCCTACCCTGCGGAACCTCTCCAAATGGGTGGTGTAGAGACGTCCGCCTCGGAGGGATTTCGTTTGGGTTCCCGGCAGCGCCCGAACGACCACGTCGAAACGACTACCGCCGACGGCGCCGGGCAGGATCTCTCCCTGTACGATCACCACGGCCGTATCGATACTTTCAATGAGTCGCTCGGGGGTGATGCGCCGAATGCCGACAACGTTGCTGGTGAATCCAGGCTGTTTGTACATCGCCTGAACGAGTCGGTTGAACACGCGGGGCGGACAGTCCGAGGCGCCGTTGGAGCCGAGCCCGACGACCAGCCCGTAACCGCGCACACTCAAAGGGGCCATCCCCTGGTAATAGGTTTTCGAGCCGATCGTATCACGAAAGGCTGCGGAAGCGGCATACGGGTTCGCTTGGGCCGCCACCCCGAGATCGATCTTTTTCCGCGATTCATGCTCCAAGATGCATCCGGTGAAGATCCATGTCGCTGCGCAGGCCAGCACGGCCGATGAGCGTAGTCGCAGATGGGTTGGTTGCGATGGTTGCATTTTCCAACAGCCGCCGTGAACCGGCTCTCCTGGGCTATGCACGCAGTTAGCGTGTCTGAGAAGTCTTTTTCAGAGCCGCGCCCGTAAGGAAGCGGTTCGGTTTCGCGCGGAAGAAGCCCGCTCCCTCACGGTCGCGGCTCTGTTTGTCATGACCATTCTTATGCGCCTTCTAATCAAAACAATAATGCGAACGGTCGAGGCACTCGCCGGGTTCGCGCGGGCTAAAGCGCTCGTTGGTATCGCGCAGGCTGAAGCCTGCGGCTCAGTTTCTTGGGAGTGCTCAACCAAGGAAGACATCAACGATCATCGTAGCCGCAAGAACGACGCTGACCATCCCGTTAAGAACAAAAAAGGCGGTGTTCACCTTATCGTATTTGCCGGGTCGGACCAGTCCATTCTCCACAACCAGCAAAATACCCGCAACGAGAACACCGAGGGCATACACCACTCCCAATTCCTCGACAACGCCCAGGGCAATCAGGCCGATCATCGCCAGGCCATGCGAACCGCGGGCCAACCAAAGGGCGACTTTCGGTCCCAGCCGGGCGGGCAAACTGTAGAGCGCGTCGCGGCGGTCCACCTGGATATCCTGACAGGCATAGATGATGTCGAAGCCGGCCACCCAGAATGTCACGACCATCATTAGCAGGATCGCCGATAGACCCACGCTGGACGGATGAACGGCCAGCCACGCCGCCAACGGGGAGATCGCCAACGCAGAGCCCAGGTAATAATGGGACCATTGGGTGAACCGTTTCGTGAATGAATATCCACAGAGGTAGAGGAGCACCGGACCGGAAAGCAGCATAGGCCAGGTGTTTTGATAGAACAGGAAGAACCCCAAACAGGTGATCCCAAACGTGAGAATGAAAAAACACAAAATGAGATTCGCGGCGGCATGAGAAAGTGTTCCCGCAGGGAGCGGGCGGCGCGCGGTTCGCGGGTTCCGCGCGTCGATCCGGGCGTCGACGATCCGGTTAAAGGTCATGGCTACGCTTCGAGCAGCTACCATGCAGAGGATGACCAGAGCCAGTTGACCCCAGAACGGTCGGCCGCGACCTTCAATGTGACGGCCGGCCAGAAACGCCGCCATCAAGGCAAACGGCAAAGCGAAGATCGAGTGTGACAGTTTGACCATCTGTGCCCAAAGTAGAAGCGACGACCAGGGCGATGTCATGAGGTCGCTCCCTCCCCGGCGTGCGGGCCGTGCTCCGCGAGCTGGCTCTCCCAGCGCGTGTTTAGGGTATGCGGCACGCGGACCAGATCGAGCACTTTTCCCACCACGAAGTCAACCAGATCCGCGATGGTCTTAGGCTGCATGTAAAACCCCGGCGACGCCGGACAGATCACCGCGCCGGCCTCATTCAGACGCAGCGCGTTGTTCAGATCGATCCGTCCCATGGGCATCTCTCTGGGCACCAGGACCAGACGGCGCATTTCCTTGAGTGTTACTGCTGCGGCCCGATCCAGCAGATTGTCGGCC
>JADFMZ010000294.1 GCA_022563615.1 Planctomycetota bacterium | reverse complement strand
CGATGAACTCTGCGCCGATCGCGTCTTCCAGGTCGTGACCGATATAGGCGATGCGGTCGGCGATCGATGTGATTTGCGCCTCGATGGATGGGCCGGTTGGTGCGGCTGACCCCGCTGCGCCGGGACGCGCGGGGTTGGCTTCATTCGCGGGTTCGCGCGGGCTGAAGCCCGCGGCTCGGGGGGCATCGCTCACGGTAGCATCGCGCGTTTGGACCGGCGTGTCGTAGCGCGTGGCGTGCGTGGCCAACCCGGCGCGCGTTTCTCCCGTCAGGTTCAAACCGCGAAAGTCGGGGAACGGATGCTCCAAATACCCGACCACCCGCAGGGCGTGCGCGTTGTGATTGAATCCTCCATGGTCAGCCATGACTTCGTCGAGGGCCGCTTCACCGGCGTGGCCAAATGGTGCGTGCCCAAGATCGTGCGCCAAGGCGATCGCCTCCGCCAGCGCCTCGCTGGCTTGCAGTGCGCCTGCCAGGCAGCGGGCAATTTGCGCGACTTCGAGCGAATGGGTCAGCCGGGTTCGGAAGTGATCGTGCTCGGCCGGGGCGAAAACCTGGGTCTTGTTTTCCAATCGGCGAAACGCGGTGCTTTCGACGATGCGATGCCGATCAAGTTCGAAAGCACCTCGCAAGGGATCGTCCGGCTCGGGATGGACACGACCGCCGCAGTCGCAGGAGCGGATGGCGTAGAGCGCAAGGTTGGTTTCGGATCGGATCGCCATCGGTTCCCATGTCGTCGAACGTTTGCGCGAGGTAGCGCAAAGAATCTCTTTGCGTTCCTGGTACTCGTATTTTGGGGGCGTAATCGACAGGTGGCAAGTCGTGGCGCTCTTTCGTGCCGACGGCGGGCAACAGCGGCAAGAGCCTACGCTAACCGATCGGGCGGTTGGCCGACAGGCAGGCGACGCATCGCTTGGCGGCCTCGGAAGCGGATGGAAGGTTTCTGCGATTGAGCCGGCGCCGGGACGCCGTCTTGGGCCTCGTCCAGCCAGTGCAGTGTGGTGTCGATGACGGCGGGATCGAACTGACGGGCGGCGCCGGCCCGGAGTTCCGCTCGAACGCGATCGAGCGTGAAGGTCTCTTTGTAGGTGCGTCGCGAGAACATCGTGTCCAGGGCGTCGGCGACAGCCAGAATGCGGGCGCCGATCGGAATGCGATCCGCAGCCAACCCTGCCGGGTAGCCGCTTCCGTCATACCATTCATGATGATGAAGGATCATCGGCTTCTCGGCGGTCAGGAAACGAAGGTGCCCGAGGATGTCCAATGCGGTCCGAGGGTGCCGCTTGATGGTTTCAAACTCTTCAGCCGTCAGGGGTCCTGGTTTGGTCAGGATGGCTTCGGGCACCGCGAGCTTGCCGACATCATGCAACAGCCCGGCGGATCGAAGAGATTGGATCATGGATTCGCCCAGCCCCATCCGGCGTCCGATCGTTTCGGCGTAAGTCGCCACCATCTCCGAGTGCGCTGTGGCTGAGGGGTCTCGGGCGTCAACCGCGGTGACGAGCGCCGCGACGTACCCTCTGGCGTCGCGCCGAGCGGCGTGCAAGAGTTTTTCGCGCTTGGCATCCACGGGGTTCACGATTTCCGTCTTGCAATAACCGTTCGACATCGACCCTACCTCGCCCATCGTCGTATCCGACTACCGCTATCGTCACCGCCTGGGGCCAACTTGACGTGCATGAAAAACGGTGCTTATCGGCGCAGTCATTCGTCCTATCACGGAACGTCCTGTGTACAGATCAATCCGGTAATACGCCTGTACCATAGGTGCCAAAGTAGTGGCACTTATCCAGGATGAGCTGGTCCGTAACAACAAGACCGGCGTACGCGCGAGTTATGGATGCAAGAGTTCCTGGACCATGCCACCCTGCGATTAGAGAGCCGTTATGGTCTGACCGGTGCTCTATGGTCCGGTGTTGAGAGAGGTATCGCCGCCGCTGTCGGTGAAGTACGATAAGAGTCTGTGCCGGGACAGTGGAGCATGGGTCTTCATCCGGCGTGCATGCAAAGGCCGAAAACCGGCGTGGCAAGGGTTCATGGGTTAGCCACAAAGGTGAGCCGGAATCAACACCTGGATCGATCATGAATCACGGACCAAGACTCGTGCCGATCGCCGTCGCCCTCTACGCATGTTGCGGATGTGTGATGCAAACGGGATGGACGCCTGAGGGCTACGAAGGCCGCCGGTATGCGGACATTCCGGGAATCCTCCAGCGGCAGGCAGCCCAGTGGAACGCGGGCGACATCGATGGGTTTATGGAACCATACTGGCGATCGCCGGACCTGACCTTCAGCTCCGGTGGGCGCGTGGTCCGAGGATGGGAGGCTACGCGGGAGCGGTACCGCCTTCGCTATCCGGACCGCAGCGCGATGGGTCGGCTCGGATTCGACCAACTCCAGATCATTCCGTTGGGGTCCGGCGCGGCGCTCGTACTGGGACGTTGGCGGCTGGAGCGCGATCAACCTGTTGGGGGTGCATTTACGCTCGTCTGGCGAAGGATCCAGGGGCGCTGGGTGATCGTCCATGACCACACCTCCGTCGACGCGAGTTAGGGCTTGCTTTAACGAACAACCGTTACTTCGCGGGCGGGTTGTGCTGATCGGCGCGCCTCTGGGGCGACGTTCAAAACGGTGTGCAAAGCGAAACCAGAGCAAAGCCCAGTAGCAAGACCGTAATCCCCGGCAGAAGCAGGTACGTCAGCGCATTGGAGTAGATCAATCCAAAGAACAGCAATAAAGAATACGGGCGAATCCGCGCATAGAACGCGCCCAGCGTTCGCGGGAAGAGATGCTCCAACACCCACGAACCATCCAGCGGTGGGATCGGAATCAAATTAAAAAACGCCAGAAACACGTTCACGATGAAGCCGAGTTTCAGTACCGTACAAAGTGGTCCGAATACCGGTGCCCACGCGAATCCCGTGGCGGATACGGTCTCGGTGAAGTTCAACGTGGCGAAGTTCCCGACTGTCGCGCCGGGCGCCGCCAAACCCAACCAGCAACCCAGGCCGATCAGTAGCATGAGGGATGCACTGGCTAGCAGAAGGTTTGACGCGGGCCCCGCCAGCGCGATCAGCATGTTGGCGCGACGTGGATTGGGCACGTGGTCCAGTTGCACCGGCACGGGCCTGGCCCAGCCGAATACGCCGGCATCAGCCAGGAACAGAATCAACGGCATCAGCACCGTACCGATCGGGTCGATGTGTGCGAGCGGGTTGAGCGTGACCCGGCCAAGCCGGCGAGCGAAGTCGTCGCCCAGCCACCATGCCGAGATGGCATGGGCCGCTTCGTGCACCGTTAGCGAAAGCAGCACGACAATGAGCGCGGCGGCGATCAGACCCCAGTTGTGCTCCCGTTTACCCATCGCCGCCGCCAGGATGGTCTCGCCGCTGCCGCCCGACCCGATGGTTGCAAGTGCGCGCTGCGGAACCGGTTGCTCGCACTGCCGATCTGGAACGGCAAGGGCCAGTCGTCGAAAGTTACGTTGCCCTTCATGCGCAGCGATGATCGATTCAAGCGAAGTTGACTGAACCGGGCGGGTTTGCATCTGTGGAAACTGCGATACGCTGCGGGTCCATTCCCGCGTAGCCATGACCGAGACCACGAGCCCAACAACCAGAAAAACGAATGCAGCCGTGCATAGACTCCGCGAGTGACGGTAGGCCCGGGACGGGCGAACCTTGTTGCGATGCAGCACCAGGAGCGTGGTGGTGGCCGGCGCAGCCAGCCAGCCCAGTACCGGAATAAACACCAAGGCCGACGTAGCAAGCGCCCATAGGGCAAGCGGCGAAACCTTGGGCCAAAGCAGGGACTCGGGCCGCTCGACTGGAGTCTCGTCGCGAGCATCGGCTGAATCGGACACCTTCGTTCGCCCCAAATGGGTCAGCAGCGGTTGCGCTTGCTCTGTGGTTGCAAAGAACCCTGCGGAGCGATCGGCGGTGTCGAAGCGTATGATGTATCCCGTGCCGTGCGCGGTGACGTAGATGTCGCGCGACCAGGTTCCGGAGGCGAGCTCGATGACGACATCCTCACGGCGCAGAATGATCTTTTCTTCCTGTAGCTCGATCTTCCAGGTCTGTTCCTCGGAATCGGCCCAAGAAAGAATAAGGGGAAGGGCATCGTCCGTGGGGCCGGCGCCGCCGTTGGATGTCGCGGTGGATGCATGGCGATCTTCATTCATACGGCTTTGTCCAGTCTGCATGATCGAGCCAAGCGGTGTCGTGCATGACGGCGTGGATTCCCTATCCAGAGAATGCGCCGGCATCCCCTCCAACCGGGTGGCGGGGAAATGCTCCACGCCCACGGGGCGGCCACGATCGCCACATCAAAACAGAGAACGCTCCAGAACCTCTCCGACCAATCCTTGTGGGGATTCTAAAGCCGATACATGCCGGGTGCCAGACAAATACATTGGGGCTGCTGTTAGGCGAGGGAGTCTGAAGCATCGGATCAGTTCAGCCGCGATACAAAATCCGATTTCCCCAGGCAAAAAGCAACAGCGCTATCACGACCAGCCCCACACTGATGCCTTTGAGATGGCGCAGGATCGGATTCGTACGCACCCCTGTACACGGTGGCCCATGTCATTTGGGGTGTCGATCCGGCGTCCCGGCGGACATCGGGAACCTCCCCCCCGGAGGCCGGA
>JADFMZ010000293.1 GCA_022563615.1 Planctomycetota bacterium | reverse complement strand
CCCGCCGGCAAACACATCGTTTTCACCTCGCAGCGTGACGGCGATCTAGAGATCTACGTGATGGACGCCGATGGCCGAAATCAGCGGAGAATCACGAACGGCAAGGGATACGACGGCGGCCCGTTCTTTTCGCCCGATGGGTCGCGAATCCTCTACCGCGGCGACCGGCGCGGCGACGGGAAGATGAACCTCCAGATTCGCGTGGTGAACAAAGACGGTTCCAACGACCGCGCGCTGACCGACAATCCGATCTTCAATTGGTGTCCGTACTGGCACCCCAGCGGAAAGTATTTCATCTTCACACAGGTCAACCACGAGGCATGGTCCACCGGCAAGGCCCCGAACTACGACCTTTTTCTGATGACACCAGATGGCAGCAAAACGCAGCGGATCACGTTCGATTCCCAATTCGACGGATTGCCTGTCTTCAGCGCCGACGGTGAACGCATGATGTGGACGTCGAAACGGGGTCCGCTCGCCGAATCTCAGGTGTTCATGGCCGATTTCAAACCCCCGGCCGAATTTCATTGACGCGATTCGAAGTCGCGCGATCGGGATGACGCAGCGTCCACCAGTCTGACATGACCGGTCGGCGTCGTATTGCCGAGCTGCGGGCCTGAAGCCCGCGCGGTCTTCCCGTGCTCGCGCACCGAGGCGAGTCGATGGTACGCCCTCACTCCGTTCCAACGATCGTCTTGGGTCACGCCGACCTCGGCGAATGCGCCGGGAGGAAGCCGTTAGCAGCCCGTTGAAAAAGTGTGGCACGGGCTAATAGCCCGTCTTATCACCGGCTATTAGCCGATGCTACACCTGTTTTCACTGGTTGAAAACCGGTGCCGCACATACAGATCAGCGTTTTTCAACAGGCTGCTTGGTAATCGGCGTGTAAATGGGACCCACATCGGCGCGTAAACGGAACCCACCTGGATCAATAGAGTACCCCCTTGGAGAGTGGCTGCAAGGGGTTCTCTTCCCGATATAGAACATCGTAGTCGTAGTACATTTTCTCTTTCTTTTTTGCTTCTCTTTTCTTTCTCTTTTGTGATATCCGTGAAATCCGTGCGATTCGTCACGGGAGGCCTTCGCCGCCCAGCGGTGGTCGATTCCAACTTGCCCGCCGGCCTTGGTTTCACTTTGCCTTCGTTCCATTCTTGTTCTTCGCCGAAACGTTCTTCCCCTTCGCTGATCCTTGCTTACCCTTCATGGATTCACGGAACCGGTAGCTCTCTCCGTTCATCTCGAAGATGTGGCAGCGGTGGGTCAGGCGGTCCAACAGCGCCGCGGTCATGCGCTCGCCCTGGAAGACCTGGCCCCAATCGCTGAAGGCCAAGTTGCTGGTGATCAGCAGGCCGACCAGCCGGCTTGCCGGGCCCGCTCATAGCGATCGGCGAAGACCTGGAACAGCAGTTCTGCACCGGCGCGGGTGAAGGACAGGTAGCCCAGCTCATCGCAGATCAGCAGGTCCACCCTGTCCAACTGGGTGAGGAAGCGATCGAGTTGATACAGCTTCTGAGATTCCTCCAGCCGGTTGACCAGATTGGCCGCCGAGAAGAAGCGTACGCGTCGTCCCTGTCGGCAGGCCGCCAGCCCCAATGCGATCGCGACGTGGGTCTTGCCGGTTCCCACATTCCCGATCAGACAACAGTTGGCATGTTCGTCGATCCACTCGCCGCGGGCCAACTCCAGTACCTTCTGCTTGCCCAGCCCGGGGATGGCCGTGAAGTCGTAGGTGTCGAAGTCCTTGTGGACCGGGAAGGCGGCTGCCTTGATGCGTGCCCGCAGTGCATTGCTCGATCGCGTGGCCACCTCCAACTCGGTCAAACGCAACAGGTATTGTTCGTATCCCTCTTCGGCCTCGGCGGCTTCGCGGGCCAGCTTCTGGAACTCGGCCGCCACGGTAGGAAGCCGCAACTGCTTGAGGTTGGCCCTCAACAACATGTTGTGATTCTCAGGCATAAGCACGTTCTCCTTTTCGTGAAAGAAACTGATCGAAATGGTTCAGGCCGCGCAGCGGCACCTGAACCGTCAACAGGGCGTCATCGAGACCTCCGATCTCGGACGGCGCCAAGGCGTGTGTATCCGTTTGCTTTGCTTCCAACTCCGCACAGTGACGGGTGCGTTGAATAATCAGCTCCGCGTGCGGAGCTTCGGCGTGATCGCAATGCTCAATAGCCCGTTGCACGCGTTTAACCGGATGCTCGGCCAGTAGTTGCAGGACTCGGACGTACTGCCGGGCACCGGCCAATGGTCCGTGACATTGCTCCAACCGCCTACGTAGCTCGATGAACGCTGCCGGCAGACGCCAATGGCGATAGACGTTGCTGTGGTCGAGGGCGGCCGGGCGCCGCCCCAAGGTGACGAGGTAATGAACCGGGTCGAGGATTTGTTCCCCGCGCCCGTAACCGCGGTCATGCCGAGCGACGACCCGCCCGCCTGCCACCACCTCGATGTGGTTGATGTAGCCCTTGATCGTGACGGGCCTAAAGGCGCAGTTCCGCGGCGTGCTGTAGCGGTTCTTGTCAAAGCGGACGGTCTGGTACTTGTCCACCTTGGCTTCCGTGTGAACGCAGGCATCAAACGTTCGGGCGGGAAGCGGGTCCGCGGCAGTTCGGTCCCGTGCGAAACGCTGACCGATGGTCTCGGTTTGCCCGGCGACCGTGCGGTCACGATCCTTCAGACAACACGCCCGCAGATAGACGTTCAGCTCATTGAGATCTTTGACCCTCGGCACGGGTGTAGCCCAACGGCGCTGCAGGTCGTACACCCGGTTCTCGGTGTGGGGCTTCTCGTGGCCGCGAGCCGGCATGCAAAAGAGCGGCTCGAAGGCATAGTGGCTGGCCAAGGCGGCGTAACGTTTGTTCAGCGTGCGGATGCGACCCTTGAGAATGGCCGTGGCCACCGTCTTGGGATTGTCCCACCAGACTTCGCGTGGCACACAGTCGAAGAACGCGAAGGCCTCGACCATGCCGGCCAGGATGGCCTCAGTTCGCTCGGTCGGTAGCGCGATGGCGAAGGGGCAGTAGGAGTAGGCCCACGTGGGCAGCAGCACCGGCACCTGTCGGCGTCCCTCGGGGAAGTCGACGTAGATGTGCCCGAAGTCGCACTCGAGGCGTTGCCCCGGATCATGCGCCAGTGGGATGAACGTCTCTCGTTGGTTCCGGCGGCGCTTGCCGACGTAACGGCGGACCTGGTCGTAGCCGCCGAGGTAGCCGTGTTCGCTGCGCAGACGCCGGAAGATCTGGGCGGCCGTGTGGCGTTGCTTGCGCGGGGCCTTCTCGTCCGCCTCGAGAACCTCGTCGATGATCGGCGTAAGCGGTCCCAGCTTCGGTGCCGGCGGATCCTTCGTGCGCGTGTAGGGCCTGGGCTCCGGACAGGCGAGAACCTCGCGAATCTTCCGCCGAGAATGATGCAGGGTTCGAGCGATGGCCCGAAGGCTCATCCCATCCCGATGAGCCCTGCGTATGCGTCCGTAGTCGTCCACCGTGAGCATCCTTTGCCTCCGGGTTGGCTGATCCTCGAAGAAAAGAACCAGCATCCAGAGACCGGGGCGGTTTGGAAACCGCCCTCATTCGTGGTTGCTACGGTGGGTCCATTTTACGCGCCGATATCACAGGGAATTTCACAGCCCTGGGTGGGTCCAGATTGCGCGCCGATTACCAGGCGGATACGTTCATCGTATGGAAGGGCGTCACGTTGCCGGTCGATCCATGCATGGGCCTCTCGGCCGGGGCGTCGGGATCCGGGGCCGAGCTCGATCCGTCGCTCATCGAGACGACGGGCAGCGAGGCGTTCGCGCAGGGATTCGCCGCGGTGATGACCGCGCAGAGCGGCGGGGCTGGGCTGTCCGATTCGGAGTTTGTCGGCGTCTTGGGTGTCATCGCGGCGTTCTGCGCCCAGAACTTCTCGGAGATTGACGTTCAGGCGGTAATCGGCGAGCTGCTCGACCCGGCGAACGAGTTCGCAAGCCCAGCCGTCGAAGCGACGGTGCCCGACGTCGTGGAAACGCTGGATCCATAAGTGCAAACGCTCGAGCAATAGAGCGGTCCGCGATTTCGCGGCGCCCGGTTGAAGACATGCATCCGCCAAGCCCGAACGCAATCCGAGGGGTACGTTCGGGCTTGGCCGCGTGTCGATAGGGGAGTTGCCCAGAGTCGGGCAGGTCGATGACCTGCCTATACTATCCTCTGGGTTGACGTGAACGTCATCGCCGTGTGCGATCGACGGTGAATGCAGGTGATTCGCCTGCCCTACGGGGCTGACGAAAAGGCGTTGCCGGGCGCTTGGCGTGGTTGGTATAATGGGATGTCCTTGGTTGATGTGGAAGGGGGCTTTGCGATGCCGCGTTTTTCAGGTTTGATGGTCGCTCTGATCGCAGTGGCGGCGGGGTTGCCGGTTTTGGCGAGGTTGCCGATTCCGATATCGGTTGACCCCGGCCCCGCCCAAGCGCATGGTGAAAGTTGTGCTAGAAACACTGAGACTAGGCGGAAAACCCGCCCCCGATAGTTTGGCGGGTTTCGTATGCCCAAGGCCGGGAGTCCGGCGAATAAAATACCTCGCAAGAGGAAATAAACCGGACGTGTTCTTGTGTTCACGTTGTTAGCTCCCGGCGCCAGCGCCGACCGCTGGCAAAGGCTTAACAAGCCAAAACACAAGGACACCACCATGAAGAAAGTTACTCGACGACCCGCC
>JADFMZ010000292.1 GCA_022563615.1 Planctomycetota bacterium | reverse complement strand
AGCGATCGGCCCACGGCTGGGACGTGCCGCCGCTGGTGCGCGACGCGGCCCGGTCCTACACGGAAATCGGGGAAGCCGGGCATCTGATGATGATGGAACAGCCCGACGCCTATTGCCGCGCCGTCGAAGCGTGTATCCCAGCCGCCTGAGGCACGCGCCGGACACTTGCTCGACGATCGAAAATGCCTTATCAAAACATGCGCTCGAGTCGAGCCCGTTGCCGCACGGCGGCACCCCGAACTCGAACGACGGAGACAACCAGCCATGAGTGTGTTGAACGGGAAACGAGCCCTGGTCTGTGGCAGCTCACAGGGAATCGGTTTCGCCTGCGCACAGGAGATCGCCAAGCTCGGCGCCGAAGTCACGCTGTTCGCACGAAACGAAAGCTCCTTGAAAGAGGCGGTCGGCAAACTGAACACCGACGCCGGGCAGACGCACGGGTTCATTTGTGCGGATTTCACCGATGCGCCGAGCGTCCGCGATGCCGCCGCGTCTTTCGTCGAGAAAACGGGGCCGATCCACATTCTCGTCAACAACACGGGCGGGCCGGCCGCCGGACCACTGGCCGATTGTGACGACGCAAATCCCCATCTACAACGAGAGCGGCGTGGCACAACGAGTCATCGAGGCGGTCGCCGCCATGCAGTACGCGACCGGCAAACACGAAATTCAGGTGCTGGACGATAGCGACGACGGCACGCGCGACATTGTGGATCAAGTAGCGCAGCGGTTGTCCGCCGAAGGCGTAGACGTCCGGGTCGTTCGTCGTAGCAGTCGGGAGGGCTACAAGGCGGGAGCGTTGTCCCACGGTTTGCAGTCGGCGCGCGGGGAATATGTGGCTGTATTCGACGCCGATTTCGTTCCACCAGTCGATTTTCTCCAAAAAGCCGTCCCGCTCCTGGAAGCGAAGCCCGATCTCGCGTGCCTCCAGGGCCGGTGGAGCCACCTCAACCGTGAAGAATCCTGGCTGACCGAGGCACAGGCGCTGGGTATCGACGGTCATTTTGCCATCGAGCAGGGCGCCCGCGCCTGGAACGGTTTGATGATGAACTTCAACGGCACCGCCGGGGTGTGGCGAAAGGCCGCCATCGAGGATCCTAAGGTGGGCGGCTGGAGCTGCGATACCCTGACCGAGGACTTAGACCTGTCCTATCGGGCCCAACTGGCGGGTTGGACGTTGGACTATTGTCTGGACCTTGCGAGTCCGGCGGAGTTGCCCGGAACGATCGCGGCGCTTAAGAGCCAGCAGCGTCGGTGGGCGACGGGCTCGATTCAAGTCGCCCGTAAGTTGCTGCCTCGCATCTGGCGGGCGCGCCTGCCGCTGGCGCAGAAGCTGGAGGCCACCCTTCATTTGACGCACTACACCGTGGCGCTGTGGATGCTCGTTCTCGCCCTGGCCGCCAGGCCGATGCTCCTGGTGTATGCCGATGTAAGGTGGTTCGCCGGATGGCTCTGGATCGTTTGGATCGTCATCCTGTTTTCCGCATTAGCGCCCTCCTTCATCTACGCCTACGCGCGCTACCGTTTGGAGGGTCGATGGTCGGGGCTTCGCACGATCGCATCGATGTTGATCCTGGGCTGCGGAATGTGTTGGAACAATTCGGTTGCGGTGATCCGAGGCTGGTTCCACCGTGGGGGCGAGTTTGTGCGCACGCCGAAATCAGGCAGCGACACGGGAGAAACCAAAGTGTCCAGCTATCGCCTCGCGCAAAACAGGATGTGGATCGTGGAGCTTGGATTGGGGATCTATTGTATGACGGCCTTCATAGTCTACGTTCAGCAGGACCACCGCGCATTCAGCGTGTTCCTGTTGTTGTACGCGATCGGGTTCCTGCTGATCGGCTGGCTCTCGCGCCCGCGTCGGCAGGTCCAGCCGGCATCGGGCACAGCCGTTGAGATGCCGCCGTCGTTCAGTAGTAAAGAGGTCTCCCCGGCGGAGTCCGCCGGTGGGGGTGAGTGCTGCGTTGGAGCTCCCCCGGGGTAGCACAAAGATCATCTTTGCGCTACCTTTGAGATACTCCATCCCCAGCGGCTCAGCGGGAGCTTCGCCCTCCCGTTGAACGACCTAACCGTTCAAGGTAGGCAAATCGTCAGCGTGTCACCACCCGTCACTTACGGTCTGCTTGTTCTCGGGTGGTTCCTTCTGCTCGGGTTTGCGCTGTCGGTGGCTGCCTTGGGCGGCGTGGCGCCTGACGTGCGCGCATTCCAAGTAGCGTATGGGGTCGGGTTTATCGGGTACGGCGTACTGATCGGCGTTCTTGCCCGATCTCGGGAGTGCACGAAAATCGGTAGATGGCGATGGTGGTTCTGCGGCTGCGTGGCCCTACGCCTACTGCTCGCGGGGACCGAGCCCACGGATGATGCGTTCCGCTATGTTTGGGAGGGGCGGGTTCAACAGGCGGGCTACAATCCCTATCGACACGCGCCGGACGATCCGATCTTGGCGCCGTTGCGCGACGACTCCTGGCCCCAAATCAACCACCCACACGTTCCCGCCATCTATCCACCGCTTGCCCAGATGGAGTTTCTAGCAGCCGTCACGGTGTATCCATCCCTGTATGTGGTTAAGGGATTCCACGTCGTCTGGGACATCTGCGTGGTCGCCGTGCTGGCGGCCTGCCTGCGCCGCAAGGACAAACGCCCGCATTGGGCCGCCGTGTATGCGCTTTGTCCGTTGGTTCTCTCCGCCTTCGCCGTAGAGGGCCATCTGGACAGCCTGATGCTCTTGCTCGTCGTCGCCACCGCTTGGGCGATCATGGCCGGCCGATTGAAGTCTGCCGGAGTGTTGCTCGGGCTGGCGATCGCCGCCAAGACCGTACCGATCGTGCTGCTGCCCTGGTTGGCTTGGCGACACCGCCGGTCGGCGATAATCGCCGTGGCTACGGCTGCACTGTGCTATTGTCCCTACCTCATCAGTGGCCCGGTCGGGTTTGCCAACCTGTGGCGGTTTGGGGAGGGGGGCGTATTCCTCAGCCTGCTTGCACTGGCGCCTGCGTCGGCCGTTGACACCGCGATAGCCCGTTATGCATTGGCGGCCGTGCTTGCGATGATTTCGTTGGTGCTGGCGTGGCGCCGACGGGACTTCGTCCAATATGCCGCCGAGATGACCGCCGCGCTGCTGCTCCTGCTGCCGATCGTCCACTACTGGTATTTGACGTGGATCCTGCTTTTTCAGCCCTTTGGGCCGAAGATTCGGTGGCTTGTCGCGGCGTTGTTGATGGTGGTCTATTTTGAGGCCGCGAGGAGTGCGATGGAATGTGGCGAATGGACGATGCCGCGCTGGGCGCCCTTGGCGATCTGGTCGCCGTTCTGTTGCGTGTGGCTGATCGAAGCGATGGTTGGTCGTCGGAGAACTCCTGAGGCACGCTAGGACACTCCATGAAGGCATGATTACGAATGGTCGTAGCTGCGGGATGATCGCGCGGGCTAGAGCAAGCTCTATTTTTCTGTAGCGGTCCAACGACCGTCTTTTCCGGGAGATTTCCGCGAAATGGCGATACACAATAAATGAGAACGCTATAAGCGAAGGAGGATGTGATGATACCGGAGGCATTGGACGCCCAACACGCCGCGTTGTGGCTCATCGGGCCC
Source organism: Planctomycetota bacterium (assembly GCA_022563615.1). Lineage (GTDB taxonomy): Bacteria > Planctomycetota > Phycisphaerae > UBA1845 > UBA1845 > JADFMZ01. The sequence continues at coordinate 1,116 of JADFMZ010000292.1, read as the reverse complement.
GACATGCGCGGACTGCTCAATCTGGGGGCGACGTTCGTCGCGGAGCACGGCGGTAACATCGACAAAGACATTGCGGACAAGTTCGGCGAGAAAGCCGTCGTGTTTATGAGCATTACCGCCAAGCCGGCCGACATCACCCGAATGGCCAATGCGGTCGCGGTCCTCAAAAAAGCCAGCGGGTGCGGTGTCGTCTTTCAACCCATGAGAGAGCCCACGGTCCCGCCCGGCTACCAGGAAGAGCTGTACGGATTCGATGTGATCACCAACGACGCGGCGGGATTGGTGGCGGAATTGTCGGATCTGGTGGCACGCTTCGGGATGATGCTCGTCGGACATACGGGCGAGCGGCGGATTATTCCCGGCCCGAGAAGGCAGGTCAAAGCCGGCCAAAAATTCGTCGTGATGCTGCCTCACGATCTCGACCACACGTTATTCGCTCACGAGTTGAATCAAATCGTCAAGAAGTATCACGGCACGATCGTGACCGCACTTCGCACCGTGCCCGGCCTACTCTGGTGGTGGTAGGGGGGAACAAGAGTCGAAAGTCAAAGGTCCAAAGTCGAAAGTCCAAAAGTCAAGACGGCGTAAACGCCGCGTGGGTTGTACAAGGGTTTCGCGCTTCTTCAATGATCCTGCGCGGATCGTTTTCGGCGGAGAGCTTCGATCATTCGGGCAAGGTCGCGCTTTCGCATCTGACGAAGATCATCAGGCAGTTCCGAGCGGCGGATGAGCCAGTCGATTGTCTTGCCGTCTTCCTGGGTGACGGTGATCTTGGCCACCACCGGGTCCACACCCACGAGTGGGTCTACACCCACTAGAATACATCTGAGCGGCGGTTGGGGATCACAATTGCCGCTAAACAACTTGACCCCCAACCTCCATGGCAAGGGAAATGTAGAATCAGCTAATTAAATCGTAGGCTTTGAGGTAATCGCCCTCCTCGTGGAGAGAGATGAGAGTTTCCTGGAATTCTGGATCTTCGGTGCCGGAGAGTTCGAGTTTGGGGCCATCGATTATTTGACCCTCGCCCTCATGGAAGTAACGGCAGTTTCCAACGTCCTGGAAGTTAACATCTCCGATGAGTGTTGAGAACGAGTCGAAGTCAGGCTCATTGGG
>JADFMZ010000291.1 GCA_022563615.1 Planctomycetota bacterium | reverse complement strand
CAACCAACTCGGTCACGAACGGGCCGGTGAAACCGGAAAGCATGGCAACTAGAAGAGCAGCATTTTCCCCCGGACCGAATAGAACGCCCAAGTACAGCGGCGGCCTTAGGTTTAATAGTATGGGGAATCCCAGCTTGACACGATGGGTGAATTCGTGTACTGTATCGGACTGCGCGGCGCTGATCGATCCAGTGCCGAGGAGGGGGCGGGGATGGAAGCCCAAGTCGTTGACTCTCACGGACGGGGCATGTTACCCAGGGATGAATGTTTAGAAAATTATTTGCAAGAACGGAGAGTCAGTATGAAGAACAAGTGCGGATTGGTTATGGGGATTCTGGCGACGGTGACCATGCTGAGCAACGCATGGGCCAGCGAACCCAGAGCGTGTTGTTGTCCGGACGGAACCTGTAGTGATGTCAGCAAGCCGGTGTGTTTTGATATCGGCGGCGACACGCAGAAATCGGGTTTGCTTTGCGCGGATATCACCGAGTGTCCGCCGACGTGGGCGTGCGACCTTACCGACGGCAAGTGCGAGAACAAGAGCATCGGCCACTGCGACGGCGTCGGTGGAACCTGGCGTGACGGTGAAGTTTGCGACGGCACCACCTGCGACGGCGGCGAGGAAGAACCTGGCCTATGTCGCATAACCGGCGGCGGGGTCGACTGCTTCGATTCCACGTTCGTCTCCGGTGAATGCTCGATGGCCAGCGGCAAGGCAAAGAAGTTGCAGGGTTTCGACGTCTACACTTTCGGCGGCCAGTGCGGCGCGCCGGGGTCACCGTTCGGTGAATGGACGCATGCAAACCACAGCGACCCGAAGTGGACCTTCCACGCGGGCACGCACAGCGCCCCTCCGGAGACTGTCTTCCAGGTTGTCGAATGCTCGGGTGAGGTTTGTCCCCATGCGGCGGCCAACGGCGTCAATAGCAAGATCATCTGCGAGGGAGTCGGCAGTTTCAAAAGCGGAGACCCGCCGGCGCTGGATGATCCGTCGTCCAACCTGAACGCGGTCACGGTACGAATCGCAGACTGGGGCGAGCCGGGAAAGAGCGGAAAACAAGGCCCGGCCAGCAGGTGCCCTGACGACGGATTCGACGGCGCAAACGCGCTGGACGATTGCGGCTGCCCCGATTGGTACCACATCGCCATTCACGCGAACGAGGATCCGGCATCCCCCGTCATCTACGAAGTGGAAGGCTACATCACCGGTGGGAACCTGCAGATGCACAACTCGCTCGACTAGTTAGTGCGTCCGCAGTTTCGAAGCGTAATTCGAGAACTTGGAGGTGCCCTTGGCCGGCTCGGCTACGGATCGGTAACAACCATCCGACCGGTGCCGGCTTGGGGCACTTCAACATCCTCGGCCGCTGTGGGTTCTTCAAAGACATCGGCGGCGCCTCGCTCCATTGCTGACGGCTCGCGAGGGATACCCCGCCAAGCGCCACCGAAAACCGGGCCACAAATTCCCCCTAGAGGCTGCGTGGGTTTCAATATTTGGGCCTGTCGCGTCGTCCCGCAATTACGAAATCGGAGACGCCTTGGGAAAGGATGCGATCCCATAGGGTTGTACGCTTCTGGGCTGGCCAATCGCACTGATCCGGGCGTTTGGCAACCCCCACCCAAGTCGAATTGCCAGCCTCACTCCGGCAACCGCCGCAGGTGCGTATTACACAACCGGGCGCGGAGCGCAATATGTGCGATTGGGCCCACCAGGACTTGAACCTGGGACCTCGTCGTTATCAGCGACGCGCTCTGCCAACTGAGCTATGAGCCCGACGACAGGCTGTTGTCCGCAAGCCGGACCAACCGCCAACCCTAGGGGCCAGCGCGATCGCACTCGATCGAGTACATTCACCCGTCGAGCGCAGGGTATCAGCCTTGGTGTAACTGTCAATCTTGGCGACCTATCAGGACAGCGCCATCAAGCAGCTTATTCGGAGAGGCCGAACGCCGCTTAGGTATTGGACTCAAGCAGCCACTGAACGACCGGCGCTGACGCGCGGTCGAAATCATACTCGCGCAGATGGGCTTTGGAGACCCAACGTATTTCGTCGTAGCGACCGGCTTGCGGCGCGCCCGTCGTGAGATCGCAGAAAAAGTATCGCAATTCGACCGCCTGACCGTCAATGTCTTCCACCAGCGGCGGCTGACCGAGGATGATCTCCACCTCAATTCCGAGCTCCTGCCTGGCGACGCGTCGCATGGCCGCCTCGGCCGATTCATTCGGCTCAGCCGGACCGCGCGGGAATTGCCACAACCGACCATGCTCCTCGCTCCCGCTTGCAAGAGCGATCAGCACATGATGGTCAAGGCGCTCAATGATACCGGCTGCGTAGAGTGGCCGGCGTCGGCGCATGGCAAACTCCTTCAGGATATGAATAGCGCATCCCGGCGTCACGCCGTTCCGACTCGCCGGGACAAGTCCCAACGCAACACTTGGGCGATATATTCTCTAACGCCTCCGGCGCAAGTCTCTCCATTGGCGACGACGAGAAAGATGTCGCGCCGATCGTCGACCGTTGAAACCCCGAGTTCACGCCTCTGGCGTCTTGTCGTCCATCGCCCGCACAATAGGGTCGCGAGCGAGCCTAAGCGCCAACGTTTGCGAGCCCACGCCGAACGCAAGAAGGGCGGCGGACAGTACGACGCGAAGAGCCCACCAGAACCCGCTCTGCCCAACGCGCAGCGTTCGATCGACTGCCGCAAGCTCACCTCGTTGTATTTGGCCGTTGGTCAGCACCCAGCGAACGTATCCCATCGTTCCGCCCGGTGGATACCGCTCTCGCAGGAAGCCGCGCACGTCGGACGCAACCTCGGCGCGAAACTGCGCGATCGTTCGGTCCCCGATGTCGTGCGTCGCTTCCGCCTGTTTGACCATGTCCTTCGGAAAATCCTTCGCCTCTTTGACCATGCTCAACGTCCATGTCGTCAGAACAATACAGGTCGTGCCGACAACCAGGATCGAAGAACGAAAAGGCCGGGCGGGGGCGGCAACCCGGTGTGCGACCGCGCCAATGACCAGACCGAACAATGCAAAAAAGAATAGTCCGATGAAGTAGGGAAGCGCTGCGGCGTAGGACAGTATCCAGGCAAACGGCAGAGATGCGATCGTCCCGACGACGACGGCCACCCACCAGCGTCCCGAACCGAAACGGCCCGTCGCATCACCACCTCCGACAGCCGATACCGCCTGCGATTCGCACTGTTGGCCGGCGGGTTTCGGCTGGGAGGAAGACGCGGCGCCGTCGGCTTCGGGAAGGCTATCAACATCCGCACGACGTTGCTCATTGTGAATCAAAGGCATGATCGAATCCTCGCCGCTACACTCTATCTCAATCTCAGCCAACGCCAACAACACTCAAGAGAAACCTATTCCTCCGCATGGTCAAGGAAGGTATCTTCGGCGTTTGCGGATCTGGTTGCAACCGGCGTGACCCGTCACGAAAGAAACCCTGCGCTACTCAGACAGTGACTTGCTGGATGGTGGTTTCGGTTTGATCGCAGGACGCTGACCGGGACGTCGAACCGGTCGCCGGATGCGGGTTCCCGCAGGAGGCTTCGGCTTGTCAATCCTGACCTCGATGACCAGGGTCACATATCGGCTCTCGCCCCGGTCGGACCTAGTCGGCCCGCTCATGGATTCGGATGAACCCTTGCCGGCGGCCACTTGGATGCCGGTTTCGCCCGTCCGGGTCCGGCGCGACGCTACGGGTTGATCCGTTTGCTTCGACAAGTCTCGGAGCCGGCGTTCGACCAGGGAAGGGCGTTCTTCCAGTTGCAGGCCCGCATTGGCTACGGTGCCGCTCTTCCGATCATCTGTGGGACGTGTAGCGGGCTTCGCCGACCCGGCGTCAACTCGCGCGGCGCCGGTATCAGCTCGCGCAGCGCCGGCTATCTCTGACGAGGGTGTGATTCCCGGGGCTGGCGGGATACCCTCGGCCTTGTTCGTTGCGCCCGCCCGAGCTTCGACCAGCTTGCCGCTGGGTTGCGGCGGTCCCTCCGTGCCGAGCTCCTCATCGTTGGGTTCCCCGTGAAGTCGCCGGCTGGCTGACCGGCTCGATCCGGTACCGGCATCGGCCACGTCGGACGACCTTTCGGAAACGAAATCTCGATCTGCGTTCAACCCGATTGAGCTGAACAAACTCTCCAGCAACGCCAGCGTGCTCATATCAGTGTCGCGGGCCTGTGCACCATCGACCGACTCCGAGTCTTGGTCGAACGATTCTCCACGTCGCCCCCCGGTTCCAGAGGCTTCGTGTGCAGCCGCGACAACGTTCTCCGTCCAGCCGCCTTGAGCGGGGTCTTCCAACTGACGCAGGACACGCCGTGTATCATCCCATCCTCGAAACACCACCGGCCCAGCCTGAAGGACGACCTCCGATGGCGCGTTCGCACTCTTCCCATATTCATCCACAAGAGCGCCCAACATGCGCGGAGTCGCGCGCACCAGGACTTGCTTGTCCTGGATGTTATCGAAGTTGACACCGGACCGGCCCCGCAAGAAGTAGCCGCCCTTCCGCTCGAACGACCGGGAAGCCTGAGTGGAAGACGGCGAAAGGTCTGCGACGTTCCAATGTCGCAGCTTGGCCGTGAGTTTCCTCATCACAGCGTCTCGTTCCTGTTCATCTCGGGTGGTGATGCGCAGGCGAAACGGCTCCTTGTCGAACCGTCGGGTCATCACGTCAGTCGACGCCGCCGCAAACGTCGC
>JADFMZ010000290.1 GCA_022563615.1 Planctomycetota bacterium | reverse complement strand
AGAAAGCTCCCCATTCCGACCCACCAACCGCTGACGGAGACGGGCACCGCGCCCGTTCGCCTCGCCAGATCCAGCGTGGGTGAGTCGGATCGTCGAGTTACCATTCCGCGCTGGCAGCCACTATACCGGCGGGTGGTTCCAGTGCAACATCGGCGGCGGTCCACCGAGTCGAGGCCCGCCGTCGAAGCCTGGAGGGGGGCGACAGATCGTGCCCCGTGTTCATGGACCCCAGTTGACGCTGCCGCACCGCTCTGATAGTCAGATCGAGCTGCCGACAGCGGGGGGCGAATGGAGGATGTATCGATGACCGCCGAGCAGATCCTGGACGCCGATTTCCTGGGCGTGCGACACCGACTCTTGGACCTGGCAGCGTCCTTGGACCGGGCCGGTCGGGCCAACGATTACACCCGTATTGTTCGCGGGCGGATCAATCGCCTACGCCGCGATCTTGGATGGGATAAACTTTCATCGGTCGCACCGGGCCGCTTCACTGACTGGCTGGCTCTTCAACACCGCGATGGGCTGGGCGAGCGTACCGTCAACCACTACATCGAAACCGCGACGGCGTTCTGTAATTGGTGCGTCGCTCAGGGACGGCTGGAGCGCAACCCGTTGGTGCGAGTGAGCAAAGCGCGAGTCGTCGAGCCGCGTGTTGTGCGGCGATCGGCAACCGTAGATGAGCTGCGCCGCCTGATTGACGGTGCGCCAAAACGAGCCCTAAAATACATCGTGGCCGTCCTTACCGGGCTGCGGCGTCGTGAGTTAGCGGCGTTGCAATGGGGTGATGTCGTCTTGGGTGATGTCCGGCCCCATATCGCTCTACGGGCGCACACAACGAAGTCACGACGGGCTGACACGCTCGCGCTGAACGATGAAGTCGTGGAGTGGTTGGCTGAGGCACGACCGGCGGACTGGCAAGCAACCGACCGCGTGTTTGATTCGATCCCGACGGACCGGACGTTCAAGCGGGATTTGGAGCGGGCGGGAATTCCGGTTGAGATCGACGGCAGGAAACTGGACCTGCACGCTTTGCGTACCACGCTGGGTACACTCCTGGCCACGAGCGGTGCCAGCATTCGTGAGGCCATGGAACAATTGAGGCACACGGATGTGCGGCTGACCACAAAGGTGTACACCGATCCGCGACTGCTCGACACCCATCGGGCCGTCAGCAGGTTGCCAAGGATCACCCCCAAACCCGGCCAACAATTGCGGGCGACGGGCACCTATGGTGCCGAAGGGATGGGCTCTCAAAGCATACGTTCTGACATACGGGATAAGGTGTCCGCAATGGGGCGAAACTGTCCGGTTGGTGCGGTGACGCCTGACGGCACGGCTAAACCAAAGCCCGCCGCAAGTCGCGCTGACACAACAACTTATGGTGCTGCAGCGGGCGTGCCACATCCTGTCACAGAACGGAGCGGGAGGGATTCGAACCCTCGGTACGGTTACCCGCACACCGCATTTCCAGTGCGGCCCCTTCAGCCACTCGGACACCGCTCCTTAATGGGATGCAATCCATCAAGATCGTCTAACAAAACGTGTTTCGAAGCGCGCACGACGCTCCGACGTTCGCGCAGGCTGAATCCTGCGGCTCGGCTTGATTAGAAGTTCTTGGTGGTCCATCGAAAAATGGTCTTGACTTATTGGTTGCCACAATCGGTATTTCCTGGCGGCGGCTGTGCGTTGTTGCGCCCAGGAAGCCAACAGGTGTCCACTTGGCAAAACCACGCTCTTACGCTCAAGACGCCAATGGCCAGACCGTCAACGGATTCTTTTTTCACAAGGCGTCCGGCAGATACTACTCCATCGTAAGGGCCGGTCAACGCAAGTGCTGGAGTCGGGAGAAGGGCGCAGCCATCGAGCGATACTCGTGCCAGCCTGAAGCTCTGACCGTTCCGGTAGCGGGCTGGTGCGTGTGCCGGCTATCTAAGTGATTTGCTGCACATGCATCGATCGACCATGCCACGCGGGCGGAACCGTCCAAGAGCGTTTCCCATCAACGCGTGGCACCGGATTTCAAGCGGTGTCAACCGGTGGAACGCGCGAATCGTAAACTCTGTGCCCCCACCTATTGAGATGGGCTCGAAACCGTTCGTAGCGCGGGTGGCGCGTCAGCGTCCGGTAATGCCGGCGTCGGGGTGCTACTTCGTGTGGTGATCCACGACAAGGTAGAGCAAAGATTCTCTTTGCTTGGCGTGGTGGAGGTTTGCTCTCAAGCGCCGCATGAGGTCGTCCGAAAAACTTGTGGTGTGCATTTGCAGCGTGGAGCGGGAGAACCCGGTTTCCCCGGGGCGATTCCGTCGAACCGGGTAGAGGCTGGGTTCGGGAACCGCTTCCATACGGGTGCGGTTCCGATAAGCCCGGCGGAAAGACCGGGGTGCCGCCACGGGTGTGAATGCCAAAATGGCCTAAGAACCGATTGCTTGCGGCCGCGGCTCGGTTCAGGAAATGGTATCGCCGGATTCGGGCGATTCTGCAATCGGACAGCCAGTGACACGACACGGGCACTCAACAGCACAGGGCAAACCTTACAGCGGGGGTACGCTGGGGCGCGGTGAGTACGCCTCCGGTGACGACCGTCCGTTTTCCGAAATCCGCAAGAATATCAACGATGTTTGGCGAATACTGGCGCTGCATCGTTGGATGTTCTTTGTTCCGTTCTGTCTGGCGTCCTCAGGTGCGTTCATTGCAAGCCTGTATTATCCACGTCTGTACAAGGCTGTCACCTCGTTCGAACGCCGCAATGACCCGGTGATGATGAACCTGCCGATGTCCGCAGGCGCCGCCTCATTCCGATACTTCCGCAATACCATGGTTCGAGATTTGACCTCCGTGGAATGTGTGTCCGAAGCGATTGCGGGCAAAGGTTTTTTTGATGATCTTGAGCGAGATGAGAGCGGTCAGCTTACGCCGGAATCCCAAAGCCGATGTGACAACCTGGCCCGATCCTTGGTGGGAACCCTTTCCATCACGACCGCGTCGCCGAGCGAGTTGATCGACATTATCCGCATTACCTACACGGGGCCCGATCCCGAAGTCGGGAAGAAGCTCGTGGATCAAGTCAAGAAGACCTATATCCGCCGCACGATGGCGTGGATCCTGGACTTTCTGGTCAGCCAGCGCGACTACTTTCTGCAGGAAGCGGAGGAAGCAGCTGAGGAATTGCGGGCCGCCAAGCGAGACGACACCTTGCTGCGGTTGGAAAATCCCTACTTGAACCCCGGCGACCCGGGTGCGATCGCGCTGAAATTATCCCAGCTTGAGCTTGAACGCCGGGAACTGCTGCTTCGCCGACGCGAGTACGAATCGGAGCTCTCCGCGCAACGTCAACTGCTGGCGACCACGACTCCCGGATTCATGTCCGGCGCCGACGGCGCGGATCCGGTCGTCCCCGTATTGCTGAGCCCGGAAGCGATGCGGCTGCAGCAGCAAATCCAAGAGATCGATCGGAAGTTGCGCGAGTTGCGTGAAACCCGTGGGATGACGGACAAGCATCCCGAGATCTTGGAATTGCGCGGGTCGCGCCGAGCTTTCGGGGACGCGCTGGAGAACGAGTTGACGGAATTGGCGGCCCTGACTGGCCCGAACGGCTCGATGGCAGCCGGATTCCAATCCGCCGGCCCCTCTGGAGTGTTCTCAACCGCGTCGGTGGTATTGGCCGACGATCCCCGGAATGGAGATCGCACTCGGTTGAGAGTTCAAATATCGGCCCAACAGGCGAAGATCAAAGACGTCGAGATCAGCTTTGCCACCAATCAACATGAAACCGATCAGCTGCACCGCGTCAAGGAAGACCTGTTCTCCAAACAGGAGGAGTTCGCCGAAGTAACGAGCCGGGTCCAACAGGCGCGACAGAGGCACAATCAGCATCAAAGCACGTTGGCGCAGATCGAGCCAGCCATCAAAGCGATCAATCAGGATCGCCTGCTCCAGTTTTCCGAGGGGCAGCCGGCCGGGGCAACCAGCAGGCCCGTCTCACCCAAGGCTGCGACCGTCCTGTTGTTGGCCTTGCTGACCGGCCTTGCCGCCGGCATCGCTTTCGTCCTCGTGGGCGAGCTAACGGATAACATTTTCCGAGGCTACACCCAAGTAGCGCGTAGCCTCGGGCTTCCGATCCTGGAGGCCATTGACGAAATTGTGACCGGGCAAGATCGGCGCCGGCTGCTCGTGCGACGGGCCGTCGTAACGCCGCTGGTTGTCACGCTCTGCCTGGGGCTTTCAGGGCTGACCGGATCGATGGCCTATCTGAGCATCACCCAACCCTGGACCTATCAGAAGATCCGCAAGATCCCGCAGGCGGCTCTTGAGCTGTTCGTCGAAACCGAGGAAAGCGAGGGGAGTTAATACGCGGGTTGAAGGTTGAAGGTTGAAGGTTGAAGATCTATGGTTGATTGCCCTGGTCCTTCGGCGGCGGGCCGATGTGTTCCAGGATTGCGATCATCAAGACGACGCAACCGCATTGGGCCAGCAGCAGTACCGCGCCCATCCTATCCACGCTCGGTAACACGATAGCCGGCAAGCCCGTGGCGGCTGTGGCCAGGTAGATCGTCAGAACCGCCCCGCGCCGGGTCATGCCGCGCTTCACGAGCCTGTGGGAGAAGTGTCGCCAGTCGCCGACGAACGGGCTGACCCCTTCTCGGATTCGGTGGACGACCACGCTGCCGACGTCATACAAAGGAACCGCCAGCACGAGGAGCGGAACCAGGACG
>JADFMZ010000289.1 GCA_022563615.1 Planctomycetota bacterium | reverse complement strand
GCCTTGTTGAAGGCGTCCTCGACAACGGACTCGTTGAAGGGCGATCCTCCGTCGGCCATATACGGCAACTTGACCTCACCTGTAACGGCGATCTTGTCGGATCGATCATAGATGGTTAGATCGCGCCGCTTGCGCGATCGCTTTGTGGATTCCTCAATTACGACTCGGCTGAACGGCAGCTCCGGGCGCGCTTCAAGCTCCTGGTTCATCCAACCGGAGGCGTCGCTACAAAACGTGAGTTCGTGAACCCTCGACATGGACGCAAGCTAAAGCTCTGGGCGCATTTCGTCAACGAAGTTAGTGGCGTATCGCCTTTGTGGTGTCGGATGGTCCATACAGCGACATGTCTCCGGGAGCGGCATGTGCCGCCATGGCGAGAGAGCAACAGTCAGAAGCAATCACCAGCGCCGATGACGCTGCCGCAAGAGATGCGTTTCTTGTGCCTGACACGCCCGCGCAGCCCCGGAGGTCGACGGAAACGATGATACGATGGCGCGCCTTACGACATGTGCCGGATGACCGCCTGGCTGAACTCGCTGCACTTGAGCAGTTTGGCGTCGATCCCTTCGGCCCGCATGAGACGTTCGAAGTCGTAGGTGACTTCGCGGGCGCTGATCGCGCCGCCCACGCCCTTGATAATAAGATCCGCCGCCTCGGACCAGCCCATATACCGCAGCATCATCTCGCCGGACAGGATGATGCTTCCGGGGTTGACCTTGTCCTGGTTGGCGTACTTGGGGGCGGTGCCGTGTGTGGCTTCGAAGATGGCGTGCCCGGTGTCGTAATTGATGTTCCCGCCGGGAGCGATGCCGATGCCGCCGACCTGGGCGGCCAGCGCGTCTGAAAGATAATCGCCGTTGAGATTCAGCGTGGCGATCACGTCGAACTCTTTGGGCCGCGTCAACACTTGCTGCAACACGATGTCCGCGATCGCATCCTTGATCAGAATCTTTCCAGCCGCCAGGGCCGACTCCTGCTGAGCGTTAGCGGCCTCTTCACCCTTTTCCTTCTTGGTTCGTTCCCATTGGGGCCAGGTGTAGGTCTGGTCGGGAAACTCCTGCTGGGCAAGCTCATACCCCCAATCGCGAAAGGCCCCCTCCGTGTACTTCATGATGTTGCCCTTGTGGACGAGGGTGATGCTCTTGCGGCCGTTGTCGATGGCATATTGAATAGCCGCCCGGACGAGCCGCTGGCTGCCTTCGCTGCTGACCGGCTTGACGCCGATCCCGCTGGTGTTCGGAAAGCGGATGCTCTTGACGCCCATCGCGTCCTGAAGGAACGCGATGACCTTCTTCACCTCGGGCGTGCCCGCCTGCCACTCGATCCCCGCGTAGATGTCTTCCGTGTTCTCGCGGAAGATGACCATATCGACCCGTTCCGGTCGTTTGACCGGCGACGGCACACCCGGGAAATATCGCACCGGCCTGAGACACACGTAAAGATCGAGCTTCTGACGCAAGGCCACGTTCAGCGAGCGAATGCCTCCGCCGATCGGCGTGGTCAGAGGCCCCTTGATGCCCACGCGGAAGGTCCTGAAGGCCTCGATGGTATCGTCCGGCAGCCACGTTCCGTATTTGTCGTAAGACTTCTGGCCTGCAAAGACTTCAAACCAGACGATCTTTCGCCGCCCGCCGTAGGCCTTGTCCACGCAGGTGTCGAACACCTTGACCGCGGCCCGCCAGATGTCGGGGCCGATGCCGTCGCCTTCGATGAACGGCACTACGGGTTGATCCGGAACCTGCACACCGGACCGGGACATCGTAATCATGGCCCCTTCCTCAGGGGATTTCAGATGTTCAAACATGGGGCTCAACGCGCTCCTCGCTAAATGCAATAAGACGACTGGGCAGCCTCACAGCCACCCGCGCTTGGGCAAGAAGGATGTAGAAACACCGCCCTTTGCCCGCTACTTCCATTTTGTTCCATGTCGGACCAGTGCACCATCGCGCCTCAATTTGTGGGTGACGAGCGACGCCATGTTGTCGCGTGCGACTGCTTTCAAGCAGTGCCCACGGTAGTTTTCGTGAAGATCGTGCAGTTCGAGCACTGCTCAAGAGCAGTGGCACACCCACAAAGCGACGCCTACACCATGATTCTAAAAAGCACCCAAAGACCGCCACCGACCGCCACCAGGCCCATGACGATCGTCACCCACAACGTCAGCACACCGATCGGAAAACGCTGCATGCTATCGTTGCGAATCGCCTTGTACACGATGGCGATACTCAAACACAGCGGCAACATCAGGAAGAACCGCTGCCGCCCCGACAACTCCATGGCCGTCGTAAACAGCGAAGCCAGCATGGCGGTCATGGGAAGCCTCGAGAAAGTTGGCGACGACGCCTGCCGCCGGCCTTGAACGGTTCGGACCGAGCCATGGCATCCAAGATTACCAGTAAGTTCAACAGCCCGGCCACACCTGTATAATGAACGCCGACCTCGGCAGACATCCAATGCGACACCAGCACCGGCTTGGAAGACTTGGCTGACTCAGGAGATACCGCAAGGTGAAGCGCGTACGCAGCCAACGTGTTGCCGCCGGTCCCGAGCTGCGCCACGAACCATAGTTTTCGGTAGTGCGGGGCAACCGTACCCTGCACGCTGCCGATGGCCACGCCACACCAGAACGTGGCGATGATCGTAACCATACAAACCAGCCCGCGCGTACGATGGCCCAGGAGGATATGTCCCAGGCCGGGAACCAGCCAAGACAGGAATCCCACCAGTGGAACCTGTACGATCGATGGGTAAGCCTGCAGAGACAAGAAGCCCTTCGCAACCTCCGCTAAGACGAACAAGGACCGTTAGGATCGCCGCATCGCCCACACCCCCCGATCGGCACGTGCGGTGCGGTGGCTGAACTCCGCGAACCCGCGTGCGGAGCGAACACGCTGAGCTTTCGCTCGACCGTTTCGCTTCCACAGGCCGGACACCGCACGGCGGCCTCTCGCGTCATCGATCGCACAAGCTCCTCGAATTCATGCCGGCACGATTGGCAACAATATTCATAGATCGGCATGGTATCACTACTCCCCCGGACTCCGTGTCGCGGGTTAGGGTACTCCAGAAGCATAAACGCAGAGCACGCCCCCGACAACTGTTGTGCCGATTTGACATCGACCAGCCCGGGAAGATACTGGAGTCGAACCGACAGGTGCAGGTTTGCGACGTCGGGCACGGCCGGTTGAAGCGGCTTGAGCCTGTCGCAACCCGCCTGGTCCGGTGGAAACCATCCCATGCGATCGATATCTGCCAGTCTGGCCGCCGTAGCGTGTTTCCTTGTTGCGACCGGTTGCAGCATCACGGGCTCCTGGAGGCGCATCGCAACCGAGCCACCCAACATGCCATTTCCGGTGGATCTTGTGGCCTTCGATCAGCACGACCGCTACACCGCCACGTGGATGGATCAGGACCAAACGCGAACCAGCACCGGCCGGTATGATTGGAACGGTTCCAGGCTCATCATTCAGCGCCCGAATGCAGAACCGAGAATCTACCAGGGACGACTGCGCCTCGATGGCACGCTCGTGCTGACCTATCAAGAAGGCGGCGACAAGGTGAGCGCCATCCTGAAAAAAACGGACGAGTAGGGTCGGCGACTGAGAACCCATACCATTAACCCTTGTGGCACCGGTTTTCAACCGGTGAAACGCACGGGTTGCAAACCCGTGCCACACTTTTTGGGATAGGCTCCAAGTTGTTCGTGAGACCTTTGAAGCGCGACGCCATTCAGGCGCATAGGACGATCGAAAGGGCGAAGCCTTACGATGGGCGATCTCCACGGCATCATCAACCTGAACAAGCCGACCGGCATCACTTCCGCCAAAGCCCTCTATCGGGTTCGTTCCATCACTCGGCAGCGTAAGAGCGGACATGCCGGCACACTGGACCCCGGCGCTTCCGGCGTACTGGTTCTCTGTCTGGGCGGGGCGACCAAGCTGGTCGAGTCGATCATGGATCAGCCGAAGGTCTATCGAGCCACCGCACGTCTTGACGTGACCAGCGAGAGCCTGGACGCGGACCGCCCGCTGGAGCCTGTCGAAGTTTCCGCGATCCCCGCGATGCAAGAGGTGCGAGACGCCTGCCAATCGTTGGAGGGGGTCATCCAACAGGTTCCGCCTCAGATCAGCGCCATCAAGATAGCCGGTCAGCCGGCCTACAAACTGGCTCGCCGGGGTCAGCCAGTCCACCTGGAGCCCAGGCCGGTGCGCGTCTATTGGCTTCATGTGCATCGCTACGACTGGCCTGAGATCGAGTTCGAGATGGCCTGCGGGCGCGGCACCTACGTTCGATCCTTGATTCGCGACCTGGGTGAAAAGCTCGGCACCGGCGGCTGCTTGACATCGCTGGTCCGCCGGCGCGTCGGGCCGTTCGACATCGACGAGGCCTGGTCGTTCGAGACGCTCGCGCAAGCTACCGATCCCGGCGAAGCGCTAATCGAATTGAGCCAAGCCCGGCGGATGCTGGCGCCCGATGCGATCGTGATCCCGGACCGCCCTCTCGCGGATTAACCGGGTGTATGACACTTTTGGCGGGGATGATCGACGTTGCGTAGACGGGCGCCATCTTCCGCGTGCGGGTTCTCCTTCTGCCCTGAAAGGGCACAATAGGACAGCCCAGGGCAACGCCCTGGGGTTTGGTGGGCGAGACGAAGGCAAGCCCTGAAAGGGCGGCATAGGCGTATTCCGCCCTTTCAGGGCTCGCAGTGTCCCGCAC
>JADFMZ010000024.1 GCA_022563615.1 Planctomycetota bacterium | reverse complement strand
AATTGCGGATTGAAACGCTACCAGTACCCCTTTTCTTGGCCCAGCAAATTGACCAAGGACGACTATAATGACCTCAAGGATTGGGTTGGCCTGGTGCTGAAGAAGATCGGACGCACTTTAAGCGACGACGATTGACCGCATCGAGCGTCCTATAATAACGTAAGGGAGCCAGGAAAACCTACCCCGCTAAGCGAATAGGGTTTTTGTAACATTTTGCTTTTGCCCTTGCGGTTTGAGATTCCGATGCTATACTTGCCTATGGAATTGGACGACTCCCCGGCTTTATGCCGGTTGGGCAACCTATATGGTTGCCTTTTTTAATACCATCTTCTTACTCAACAGCCCCTCTCGCAAGAAAGACCTCCAGAATCCTCGTTTATATCGACGGCTTCAACCTGTATTACGGCGCCATCAAAGGAGGGTCACACAAGTGGCTAAACCTCGAAAAATACTTCCAGAAACTTCGCAACAACGATGACATCAAGAGGATCTACTATTTCACGGCCAGAGTCAGCGGTCCATCCGAGAAGAATCAAGCAGCCTATCTTGAAGCACTAGCGACGTTGTCCTTGGTCGAGGTGCGCCTAGGCAGGTTTAAGTTCAAGAGTGTGAAATGCAGGGTCCGTGCGTGCACATTTGCGGGATGGAAGCTCTTCAAAAGCCCGGAAGAAAAACAGACGGATGTGGCCATCGGCATACAGATGGTCGTAGATGCCTTTGACGACAATTGCGATCGCTTCGTACTTGTTACCGCCGACTCTGACCTTCTTCCCGCCATAAGAACCATTAAGCTCAGATTCCCTAAAAAGGAGATCATCCTTTACGTGCCAGCCACCAGCACAATCCGGGGTGCCGCAACCGAGTTGCGCGGAGCTGCCGATAAAGATAAGACGCTTCCGCTGGACCTTCTGCGCCATTGCCACCTTCCTGCGAGGGTTCCCGATGGGGCCGGCGGATTCATCGAGAAGCCCGCCGCTTGGTGACACGCCCAAATCCGGACACTACCCGCCTGTGCTGAGCCGGTTGAAAACCGGCGTCGTAGTGGTTATGGAGATAGTCGCCTAATGCGCGCGTTGTTCGTGCGCGTCCTCATGGAGCCGTTGTGAGAGCCGTCACCGTCCGAAACGGAAACGTCGCCTTGGTCCACGATCATCCCGAGCCCGAAGTGCGGGAAGGGGAATGTCTGGTCCGAGTGCACCTGGCTGGAATCTGCGCGACCGATCTGCACATCATCAACGGGTACATGAACTTCGACGGTGTCTTGGGTCATGAAATGGTCGGGACGGTGGTGTCCGGTCCGTCGGAGTTGCGAGACAAGCGGGTGGTTTGCGAGATCAACTGCGTCTGCCGCAAATGCGACATGTGCTCGGCCGGGTTGGCCAATCATTGTCGCAACCGCACCGTCATCGGGATCGATCGTCGTGACGGCTGTTTCGCCGATCAGATCGCCGTTCCTCAACGCAACCTCCACCTCGTCCCGGACGCGGTTTCGGATGAGGAGGCGGTTTTCGTGGAGCCGCTAGCTGCTGCCTATCAGGTCGTCGCCCAGTGCCCCATCGAGAGCCACACGAATGTCAGCGTCCTGGGACCGGGCCGCTTGGGGTTACTGGTCGCTCAGGTTCTCGCACAGCGGGGGTGCAAGTTGACGGTTGTTGGCCGAAACCCCGCGAAGCTCGAAATGTGCGAAAAGAAAGGGATCCAAGCCATCCACGTCGATGACCTCGTTCCGCGCCACGATCGCGACGTCGTCGTCGAGTGCACCGGTGCTCCGGAGGGGCTCGGCATCGCTCTAGCCATGGTTCGCCCACGCGGCACGATCGTGCTTAAGAGCACGTGCGCCGGGCCCGGCGGGATAAACCTAGCGTCGTTGGTGATCCACGAAGTGACCTTGCTGGGTAGTCGTTGCGGTCCCTTTCCTGAAGCCCTCGACGCCCTGGCCCGAAAGGCCGTTGACGTTCGCTCGCTCATCTCGCGAACGTTTCCCCTCGACCAGGCCCCAGAGGCCCTCGAAGCCGCCGGGAACCCTTCGAACCTGAAGATTCTTCTCAAATGCAACGCGCGGTAGCTATGGTGAATAGCCCGTAGTGCAACGTCACGCGTCGTTTTATGGGTGTGCCACTGCTCTTGAGCAGTGTACAAACTGCACGAAAACCACCGTGGGCACTGCTTGAAAGCAGTGGCACACGACAACATGACGCTGCCCGTCACCTACCAATCGAGGCGTGATAGTGCATTAGAACGGAACGGAGTCGTTGGATGAGGAGAACGGTTCCGGGCCGACGTGAAGGTTGTCGAACCGCGTGAGCTTCTTGTTGAATTGCAACTCAATCGTCCCGACGGGTCCGTTGCGCTGCTTGGCGATGTTGAGTTCAGCCTTCCCGTGCGTTTCAGGTTTTTCGTTTTTGAAGTCGTAGTATTCCTCGCGATGGATCAGCAGGACGACGTCCGCATCCTGCTCGATGGCGCCAGACTCTCGTAAATCGCTTAGCAACGGGCGCTTGTCCTGCCGGCCCTCCGGCATCCGGTTCAACTGCGCCATGGCGATGACGGGGATGTCCAGCTCTCGGGCGAGGCCCTTCAGGTGGCGACTGATCGTGGCGATTTCCACTTGCCGGTTCTCGGCCCGGGGGGAATGCATCAGTTGAAGGTAGTCGACGAAAACCGCGCGAATGTCATGCTGCGACTTGAGACGGCGCGCTTTGGATCGTAGTTCCATCGCGGTCATCCCCGGCGTTTCGTCCACAAAAAGCGGAAGCCCGTCGAATTCCTTGCAGACCTCTTTAAGCTGCTCGACCTCTTGATCCGAAAGATGGGCGCGACGCAACTTTTGGAGATCGAACTTGGTATGAACGGAAACCAACCGCTGGGCCACCTGCTGGTTGCTCATCTCCATCGAGAAAAACACAACCGGATTCCCGTCGAGCGCCATGTTCAGCGCCATCGAAAGCCCCAGCGCTGTTTTCCCCATCGAAGGCCGGGCGGCAAGCACGATGAGATCGCCGCGTTGAAAGCCGCTGGTCAGCTCATCCAAGGCGACGAAGCCGGTGGCCAGGCCTGAGTGGGTTCCATCGTTTCCCTGCTCCCAAAGCTTGACCAATTGCACGACGGCGTCGCGAATCTCCACCGTGCGTCCACGATACTGCTTCTCCGTAACGTTGAAGATCTGCTGCTCGGCCTGATCGAGAACGTCGCGCGCCTCCTCCACGCCGGCGTAGGCTTGGTCGGTTATTCGCCCGGCGCAGCGGATCAGATCTCGAAGCAGGCCCTTGTCGCGAACGATGCGGGCGTAGTATTCGGCGTTGGACCAGTCGGCAAAGCTTTCGGCGAGCTGGATCAGGTAGTCCTGCCCACCCACGGCTTCGAATAGATCCCGACGCCGCAACTCGTCCGAAACGACGATCAGATCGATCGCCTTGCTTGGATCGTCGTAGATGTCGAGGAGAACCTCGAAGAGTTTTTGATGGGCCGGCAGGTAAAGCCAGCGAGCTTGTTCCCGCCCGATGATGTCCACCGCTTCCGCAATCGCGTCGCGGTCCATCATCATCGAGCCGAGCAGCGCCATTTCTGCATCGGCATCTTGCGGGGGGATGCGCTGGGGCGAGGTTCTTCCCGCGTGGCTAGCGGTCGGCGCGACCGTCATAATTGTCGGCCTCCCTGCCGGACGACGCGGCTTCATCGCCTTCGGAGTCGTCTTCCCCTTCGACTTTGTCTCGCACGATCCACACCTTGATGGAACTGGTCAAGTTGTCCCCAAAGCTGATGTCCACCGACAGCGTGTCCAGGTGACGGATCGGCGCGTCCAGTTGAATATGGTCCGGGTTGATGTGGTGTCCTTCCTCCTCGAGCGCCGCGGCAATCTCGCGCCGACCGACCGAACCGTATAGATGTCCTTCTTCATTCGATTTCGCTCGGACGGTGACTTCGACGCCCTCGAGCGCATCAGCCAGCCGCTTGAGTTGGCTGCGTTGTTCAGCCCGCACGTGTTCGGCGATGCGTCTGGCTTCCGCCAGCTTTCGGACATTGGCATCGGTCGGTTCGGTCGCCAGGTTGTGTGGGATGAGATAGTTCCGCGCATAGCCCGCGGAAACCTCGACCACATCCCCGACGATCCCCAATGGATCAACATTCTGGCATAGAAGCAGCTTCATCGTTCCCGCCTCACATCGTTGGAGGGTAACCGTTGTTCATCGACGCGCCATGATCATAACGCACAAAACCGAGGACACCAAACAGTGGTTCCACGGGCCCATTCCGTCTCGTACCGAGGCTGTGACCTGTTTTCAGCCCACAACCGCTTGAAGTTCACCAAGAGCCTTTCCCATTAACCCTTGTAGCACCGGTTTTCAACCGGCGGCGCCGGTTTTCAACTGGTGAAACGCACGGGTTACAAACCCGTGCCACATTTTTGGGATAGGCTCCAAGCCTCGTGCCTGTGAAGCCTTCGATGCCCGTCAAAAGGGAATAGAGTCCCCTTCCGGCGGTTCCGCGTGGGTCGGCCCCGTTGGCGCGTCCGCCGTCGCACGCGCATCCGTTTCTCCGGACCCGGGGCCGCCCTCTCCGCCGCGCCCGCCGCCCAGAAACGTAAAGTTCTCTACGAACACTTCGTGCTTGCTCCGCTTGTCGCCTTCCGGGGTCGTCCATTGGTTGAGGGTCAACCGGCCTTCCACCAGGACGGATCGTCCTTTGGCCATATACTGGTTGAACGTATCAGCGCTTCGACCGAATAGCACGCAGTCAACGAAGCACACATCCTCCCGTGAGTTGCCCTCACGATCTTTCCAACGGCGGTTCGTGGCGATGCCGAATTTACATACCGCGGTATTGGCTGGAGTGTAGCTCAACTGCGGGTCGCGGGTGAGATTCCCGACCAGAATGATTCGGTTGTAACTTGCCATAACCATGCCCCAACGAAATTACGGCGATCGTGCCGTAATGGTTTCACATTTGCTTCAGCGTTCTCATTTGTTCTATATCGCTATTTCGGGAAAATCTCCCGGAAAAAACGATCGTTGGACCGCTACAGGGAAACGGAGCTCGCTCTAATCGGAGGCGGCGGGCTTGGCTTCGGGCGCGGCAGGGGCTTCGGGCTCTCCTGCCTTGCCAGCCGGCGCTTCCGCCAATACCGGGGTTGTCTTTTTCGGTTCTTCCCGTGTGGCGGCCTTTTCCGGCGACGACCGTTCCGCACCGGTATCAGCCTGTGTTCGCACGGCCTTTTCCATGTCCTCTCGTGTCACCCCCTCCGCCTGGAGCACTAGCAGGCGCAAGAGAGGCTCTGAGAGCTGGGCATCCCGCTCCAAGGGGCGGATCTTGCTCGGCGGCGCACGGAAGTAGACCAGCACATAAACGCCGCGCTTGCGCCCGTCGATCTTGTAGGCCAGCCTGCGATCATCCCACTTGCGGCAAACCAGAATTTCACCTTCGGCCCGTTCGAGCAGCCGCTGAATCTCCCGCTCGCAGTTTTCAAACGAACTGCCGAACGTAGGGTCGAACACAAACATGCCTTCATATTGTCGCAATGATTCCTGGCTCAACGGCGTCAAGCTCCTATGTTGATGGGTCGCAGCCCCAACTTCTTGTCCGCGCTGCGACCGATTACGTTTGCGGAGGATCGGGGTTGAACCTGGTCATGGCCAGGTCAGAACCCTGCCGGACCCAGCACTCCACCGCGTCGGCGGCACGCTCCCGTGCCGGCCCCATTACTTTCTCTTCCTCAGGATCGAAACGGTGCAACACGTAGGCGGAAGGATCGCCGATCGGTTCCCCGATCCCGATTCGCAGCCGACACCACGTTTCGCCACCCAGTCGCTCGATAACATTTCGTAATCCGTTATGCCCGCCGGAGGAACCCTCCGCCCGCATACGCAGCTTTCCAACGGGCAGCGCCACGTCGTCCACGATCACCATCAGGTCTGTCAGTTCCAGCCTGTAAAAGCGCCCCGCAGCCGAGACAGCCTGCCCGCTTCGATTCATCATCGTTGTCGGCTTGAGCAACACCACCGGTTCACCGTGGAGATCGCCCCGACCGAACCAAGCATGAAACTTTTCGGTCGTCATGGCGGCGCCGCAGCGCCGGGCCAAGACATCCACGACGTCAAACCCGACGTTGTGTCGCGTCCCGACATATTTCGGACCGGGATTGCCAAGACCGACGATTAGCTTCACGACGTCGATCCACCCGAACCCGTACAAGGTTTCATAAGCGGCGCGACCATGATTCCAACCCAAACCACGGAATTAGGATCCGCGCGATGCCCTGGGACCGCTTCAATTTCGCGGATACGCCCAGGCCTCAAGCCTGTGAATCAGGCAGTCGCGAACCTCGTGAAACGCCCATTACTTGGTCCCGCCTTCGCCTTTCTCGTCTTGTTCCTTCCGCTCCCGCGTGATTCTCTCGGGCTCAGCGGTCTTTTCTTCATCTTCTTCAGTCGTCTCCTCAGCATCGGCGGCAGCCTTCGGACGCACGACCGCGACCGTCTCGTCGGTGCCGGCCAGCGGAACCACGCCCGTGGGCAAATCCAGATCCTTCACCAGAAGCGACTCGTTGAGGCCCAGGTGCGTGACCAGCGGGTGCAGGGTTTCCGGAATCGCCGTGACCAGGCACTCCACTTCAAGGTCCGCCATGTATTGGTCAAGCAGGCCGCCTTCGCCGACCCCCTTGGGCACCCCTCTCAACTGAATCCCGATCTTGACGCGGACGCGCTCATCCTGATCCACTCGGGTCAGGTCCAAATGGAGCGGGATTTGCCCCATGTGGTTGTACTGCACCTCCTTGATCAGGAACTGCTGGGTCGTGCCGTTCAACTCCACTTGGAGCGTGCGTGCACCATGATTCAGGGCAACCTCAATCTCGTGTCCGGACAGGGACACCGATTCCGGAGGCTCACCGTGCCCGTAGATGATCGCCGGCAAGAGCCCCTGCGCCCGCAGCTTTCGCGAGGCAAGTGTGCCTAGGACCGTGCGTGTTTCCGCTTTCAGCGTCGTCGTTTCCATACCGTACCTGGACTCCCCTATCTGCCTAACAAAAGAGCGCGCTGACCGAACGATGCTCGTGAATTCTTCGTATCGCCTCTCCGACCAGATCGGCCACGGACAGAACGGTCAGGTTCTTCAGCCCCTGCGTGACCCGAGAGGGGGTTTCGATCGTATCGGTTACTACGATTTCGTCAAGCTCGGCGGCGATCAGCCTCTCCACGGCCGGTCCGGCAAAGACCCCGTGGGCCGCCGCCACGAAAATCGGCCCCGCCCCGTGCTCGCGAACGATTCTCGCCGCCTCACAGACGGTGCCGGCCGTGGTGATCATGTCGTCAAACATCATCACCTTTTTCCCCCTCACGTCGCCGATAATCTGGACGGCGATCGTCTTCTCGCCGGACAGGCGGCGTTTGTGGATCACGGCGAGCTCTCCACCGATCCGCGAGGCGAAGTCCGATCCGAACTTGATGTTGCCCACGTCTGGCGAGACCAGGACCGCGTCGGAAAGATGTCGATTCATGAAGTGCTTGGCCAATACCGGCGCGGCGGTCAGATGATCCATGGGGATGTCGAAGAATCCTTGAATCTGATCGGCGTGCAGATTCATGGTCAGAACCCGGCTGGCCCCGGCGATGGTGATCATGTTGGCCACCAGCTTGGCGGTGATCGGCGTGCGCCCCTCCGATTTTCGGTCCTGACGCGCGTAGCCGTAATACGGGATGACCGCCGTAATGCGTTTCGCGCTGGCCCGCCGCAGGCAATCGATGAAAATAAGTAGTTCCATCAAATTGTCGTTGACCGGAGGGCAGGTGGATTGAACGACGAAGCAATCCTGTCCGCGAACGTCCTCCTCGATTTTGAGTATGGTCTCGCCATCGGGGAAGCGGCTGACGGTGGCCCGACCGCGCGCGATCGCCAGATACGCACAGATCTTGTCCGTCAAAGCGGAACTGGCTGAACCGCCGAACACGACCAAGCCGTCGACCCGCCGTTCCTGCGCACTTTGCTTTGCCGAACCCATGACGCTCACACTTCCTTCCCAGAGCCCAATCCCGGGGCCACGATCGTGCCTTCCGCCACTGTTTCATCTTTCCCGATGCGCGCGAACGGGCCGATCTGGCAGCCCGCGCCGATCGTCGCACCGGCTCCTACAAACGTAAATGGGTGGATTGTCGTATCCGGTCCGACGGTGACCCCCGCCTCGATCCAGGTCTTGCCGGGATCCACAATCGTCACTCCCTCCTCCAGAAGATCGTGCTGAATGCGGTCCTGCATGATTCGTCCCACCGTCGCCAGATCACCTCGGGAGTTGATGCCCATCGCTTCCTCCGGCGAAACACGAATCTTAGCCGACACCTTCCGGCCGTCGCGACACAGAATCCCCACCACATCCGTCAGGTAATACTCGCCCTTCACCGGGTCCGGCTCGATGCGATCCAGAAGCGGAAAAAGCCTCTGCGCGTCGAAACAATAATAGCTCGGATTCACTTCCCGAATCTCACGCTGCTGGGGAGTGCAATTGCGGTCCTCGACAACGGACTCAAGGTCGCCGCCCCGGTCGCGGACGATGCGACCGTACCCTGCGGGGTTTTCCAGCACGGAGGTGGCCAGGGTCATGGCGGCGCCCGATTGCTTTCGTGCGTCGACGAGTTCCATCAGCACCTCGCGCCGGACCAGCGGCATATCGCCGGCCAGCACCAAAACGCTTCCCTCAAACCCCGCCAGGGCTTCTCGACAGCAGAGCAAGGCATGAGCCGTACCTTTCTGCTCAGACTGCTCGACCCACGTCACATTCTGTTCTGTGGCAAACCGGCGGATCACTTCATCTTTGTGATGCCCAACAACAACAATCAATCGATCCAAGCCGGCCACCCGACAGGCGCTCAGCGCGAATCCGAGCATGGGCAGCCCGCACACTTCGTGCAGCACCTTGGCCATCCCGCTGCGCATTCGCGTACTCTTGCCAGCCGCAAGGATGATCGCCGCTACATCGCCCAACGAATCGTCCTTCGCATTTGCGACCGACATTCCGTGCGTCGCGCTGTTGCACGCTTGCGCCGGATCGGACCATTCCAATGCTGATTTACCCGGCCAGGACTCGAACCTGGAACGCCAGGATCAAAACCTGGTGTGTTGCCGATTACACCACCGGGCAATCCCGGTCGATACGTTCGACCGCCGGCTTGGAGCCTAACTCAGTAGTCATTAGTTCGTAGTCAAAAAGATGGCACGGGCAGCCTGCCCGCCCACTGACTTGGCGTTTGGACAAGCCCAATCGGGCAGAGGAAGTCAACGAGCCAGATTCGCCCGCCAGAACTAACGCCGACCGGGCAAATTATGCGTAGCGGTGATAGAAGTCAAGGAAGCGATCGCAACGGACCTCCCAAACCTGAAAACGACCCATTATCACACTGCGAGAGCCAAGGCCGATAAAATGGATAAAATAGGTCAAGCATTCTGAAGGCAACGCCCGATACCAAGAGCGATTTCAGGAATAGATTGGCTTTTGAAGAAGGAGCCCGAAGATGCGATCGACGCGTTTCTCGAAGTATGGGCAAGCAGCCACGAGTCTGTTGCTTGCTGGCTATGTGGTGCTGGGCGCCGCTTGCGAAGCAAGTGATTTACAGGCGGTAGCGGCGGGCCTGGAGGCGGCTGCGGGGCAGCTTCAGGGGCGAGATCTGAACCAGAGCCACGACGATGATCTTACCTTTGGCGAATGGCTGCTTAGCGAGCTCGACGACTGATCGGGCCGTTACAAGGTCGGTCTCGTTTGAACTCGCACGTACGGAAATACTCATTTGGCTTCGCGGTAGGCGTGAGCACGGAGGCGAACGCCACCGCGGCCGAGTAACGCTGCCCGCGGCTTGCTCAAGATTGGCCGTTCCCAGCTAGCGTTTCATGTTATCTTGCACGATCAAGTGAACGCGCTTCTCCAACGATAAAGTAGCCTATCAATCCATGGGTCGGCCGACCTTCATTCGATGGGTCCGTTGTCTTCCAAGGTAGGGGTAAGGCAAAGATCATCTTTGCCTCTCGACTGGAAACCAATACCCCGACAGTGTTTCTGGGATGATCATGCCATACATGCCGCACAGAAATCAAGCAATAATATAATTTTGAGCGTTTAATTTTATTGCCCAGCTTTGGCGGATATGTGTACTCCAGTCAGATTCCGCTCCTCCTCGGTGATTGATTGGCCGCACCATTTCAACCATCTATCGCTGATGTGTCCGGCGAGTGGTGGCTTGCCGTAGTTGTGGTGAGTGGCTCTTTCGGCCCATGCGTTTCTTGTTTTCCGTTTGGGTGGCTTTTCCCGTCCATTTGTATTTGACAGCATTCGAGCGATCCATATACTCGCAAGATTCCGGGTGCCGGTTGCCCGACGTCAGGGCGCCGGTCGTCGGATGCGGTGCAGAGTGCAGGGACAGGCAATAGGGTCAGTCGGCGCCTGGCCGCACCGGACTCAGCGGTCAATTGCAGCCGACGGAACGTGATTTCCGTATCGGCGTGCTCGGGTGGTCGAACGATGGCCGTGTTCTGCTGCTGTAGCTCAGCTGGTAGAGTGCGTCCTTGGTAAGGACGAGGTCACGGGTTCGAATCCCGTCAGCAGCTTGTTGATCGTTTTGGATCGAAGGTGTCGTGCGGGATCGCCCGTAAGCGTTACGAGTCCTGTCCCCAAGAGGTTGGATCACACCCTCACTGATAGGATTGCTTGCACCAAGGCTTCGCGCGGAGAATTGTGAAATCCCATGGTTGGGATGTCCAGGCGAGACATCAAGCGAGTGGAGGAAAGGTGTTAGATGGCCAAGGAAATATTTGAACGAACGAAACCGCATGTCAACGTCGGCACGATCGGGCACGTTGATCATGGCAAGACGACGCTGACTTCGGCGCTTTGTCTGGTGCAGCATGCCAAGGGGCTTGCCAAGGCGGTCACTTATGACGAGGTGGCCAAGGCGTCTGAAAAACAGGGGCGGCGTGACGCCACGAAGATCCTGACGATCTCCACCGCCCACGTTGAGTACGAGACGGAAGCTCGGCATTACGCCCACATCGACTGTCCCGGCCACGCGGACTACGTCAAGAACATGATTACCGGGGCCGCCCAGATGGATGGGGCTATTCTGGTGGTGTCGGCTGCAGACGGCCCGATGCCGCAGACGCGCGAGCACATCCTGCTCGCCCGTCAGGTCGCCGTGCCGCATATCGTGGTCTTCCTGAACAAAGTCGATCTGGTGGATGATCCGGAGCTGTTGGATCTGGTGGAGTTGGAGGTGCGCGAGCTGCTCAGCAAGTACGATTTCCCCGGAGACGATATTCCCATCATCCGGGGCTCCGCGCTGCCGGCGATGCAGAATCCGACCGATGCCGAGAAAATCAAGTCGATCGAGGAGTTGCTCAAGGCCCTTGACGAGTCCATTCCCATGCCGGAACGGGAGATCGACAAGCCGTTTCTGATGTCGGTGGAAGATGTGTTCAGCATCAAGGGCCGAGGCACCGTAGCCACCGGCAGGATTGAGCGGGGCAAGGTCAAGGTCGGTGAAGAGATAGAAATCGTCGGCCTGTTCGATACGCAAAAAACCGTCGTCACCGGCGTGGAGATGTTCAACAAGACGTTGGACTACGGCCAGGCGGGTGACAATGTCGGTTGCCTGATGCGTGGCGTGAAGAAGGACGAAGTGGAGCGTGGCCAGGTGTTGGCTGCGCCCGGCTCGATCACCCCGCACACGCGGTTCGAAGGGCAGGTCTACGTTCTGACTCAGGAGGAAGGCGGACGGCATACGCCGTTTTTCAGCGGATATCGTCCTCAATTCTACTTCCGAACCACGGATGTCACCGGAGCTTTGACGCTCAAGGGCGCCGAAATGTGCATGCCGGGCGACAACGTGGAGTTGGAGGTTTCCCTCGGCAAGCCGATCGCGATGGAGCAGGGCGTACGGTTTGCCGTTCGGGAGGGTGGCCGAACCGTCGGTTCCGGCGTGGTAACGAAGGTGCTCGAGTAATTCGTTGATCGAAAAATTCAAGGACGTGGGTCCAGTGCCGGCGTACGGAAGTAGACGAACATGGCCAAGGCGGCAAAACGCGAGTATGTGTGGTTGCAGTGCAAGGAGTGCAAGGATCTGAACTATCGCACGAGCGTGAATGTTCAGGGCGGCGTTCCCAAGATCGAGCTGTCGAAGTTCTGCAAGCGCCAGCGCAAGCGTACGATCCATAAAATCAAGCGGAAGTAGGACAATCCCGCCTCCGGCAGGCGAATCAGGGCCTGCTTAGGAGCGTAGCTCAATTGGCAGAGCTCCGGTTTCCAAAACCGGCGGTTGGGGGTTCGAGTCCCTCCGCTCCTGTGAATGGGCGGATGATCCGAGGGTGCCGTAACGGCATGTCGGTTTTTTTTAACAACGGTCGACCGCACGGCGGTTTGGGATGACGGCGATGGGTCAGACAGACGCAACAACTACGACGCCGGAACCCTCTCCGACGCTAGGTTCAGGCGGCTCAGGCGGCGGCGCATTTCCGCCTTCGGGCGGCGGGTCCGGCCCGGCGCCCAAGCCTAAAGGCCCAGGCCGCTTCACGCAATACAAGCCCGAACAGGGCCGAACCACGCGCATAGGAACGCTTGTCGGCGCCGGGGCGATCATTGCCTGGGGGAGCATATTCATCAACAACCACCTCACCGGCTATGAGGACATTGAGCAATGGTGGGGGCTGATGATTACGCCTGGTATTCCGATCTTGTTTGCGGTCGTGTTCGGCGCCGTTGCCTGGTGGCTGACGTTTTCTAATCAGGCGTGCAGCGAATTCATGATCGGCACCGAAGGGGAAATGAAGAAGGTAAACTGGTCTTCCCGAGCGGAGATCATCGGCTCGACCAAAGTCGTTATCCTGTTCACCCTGATGCTGGCGGCGTTTCTGTTCCTTTTCGATATTGTCTTCAAGTTCCTGTTCAGTTGGATCGGTGTGCTGAAGACATGAGTGAGCCCGAAGCGACATCCTTGCCGGCGGCCGTTCCTGAGGCGAAGCCCTCCGAGGTGGAGTCCGCCGAGGTGGAGTCCCCCGAGGCGGGGACCGACACTCAGCCGGGTATGAAGTGGTATGTTCTCCGCGTAGCCTCCAACAAAGAGGAGCAGGTTCGGGACGCCCTGCAACGAAAGATCAAGATTGAAGCCCTGGAGCAGCGAGTCGGTCGGATTCTCGTACCCACGCTGAAAGAAAAACGGATGAAGGGCGGGGTGCTGCGGGTCGCGGAGCGCAAGCTCTACCCGGGTTACGTGTTTGTGGAGATGGCCTGCGAGGAAGACGGATCGGTGGCCGAGAACGTGTGGTTTATGGTCAAGGAAACCACCGGCGTCGGTGATTTCATCGGTTCCGACGGCAAGCCCACCTCCATGCCTGAGCACGACGTGGTTCAAATGTTGGCGGCTTCGCAGAAAGCTGAGGAAGATCCCGGGCTCGGCGGTCTCAACATTCACAAGGGCGACCAAGTTAAAATCACCGACGGCGCCTTCGAGAGCTATGAGGGTGAAGTGGACTCCGTCGATGAGCGTCGCGGCATGGTTTCGGTCATCATTTCGATCTTCGGGCGGATGACGCCCGTCGAGGTCGGATACTGGCAGATTGAGAAGGTCGAATAGGTTTGCGCGAGTAGGAGGCGTTCGTTGGCCAAAAAGCCACGTAAAAAAGAGGTTGTCGCGATTGTGAAGCTGCAGGCGCCCGGGGGGAAGGCTACGCCCGCGCCGCCCGTAGGGCCGGCCCTGGGGCAACACGGCGTGAACATCGGCCAATTTGTCCAGCAGTTCAACGCCGGCACGGAATCTCTCAACGGGATGCCCGTGACGGTGGTGATCGAAATCTATAAAGACAAGTCGTTTACGTTCAAGGTCAAGAGCCCGCCGGCGGCGGTGCTGCTCAAAGACGCCGCCAAGATCGCCAAGGGCAGCGGCGTTCCCAATCGGGAGAAGGTAGCCACCGTGACCCGAGATCAAGTGCGGGGCATCGCCGAGCGGAAGATGGCGGACCTTAATGCGTATGACCTGGATGCCGGCGAGAAGATCATCGCCGGGACCGCCAGGTCAATGGGGATTGATATTGTCGATTGACCGCGCCTCGTACAGAGGGTGTGGCCACTTTCGAAGAGCCGATTGATGACGTACCAGAGCGTAACCTATCGCAAACAATTGGATAAGCGCAGCGGAAGCGGGGTTCTTTCCTTGGAGGAAGCCCTGGCCAAGGTCAAGGAGATGGCCGACGTCCGATCCGACCGCACGTACAAGAACGGCAAAAAGCGTAAAGCATTCGATCAGACGGTTGAGATCGTAATGCACCTGGGCATCGACCCGCGACAGGCGGACCAGATGTTGCGTGGAGCCATCTCTTTGCCCAAAGGATTGGGCAAGAGTCGCCGCGTGATCGCGTTCTGCGAAGGAGCGCTGGCGGAGCAGGCGAAAGATGCTGATCCTCCTCGCCGGGCCCGAGCCATTCGCACCCTGAGCATCCTGGGTTTGGGGCCGTACGGGGAGACGGTCCGGGCGGCCCTGGATGATCCCTCGCCGTGGGTGGCCATGATCGCGGCCCGGGCCTTGGCCGGGAAGGATCATCCCGAGTATGCTGAGGCCATTTTAGACCGGCTCCATCGCTTCGAGGACTGGAGCCAGAACCTCCTGGTGTCGATGCTCAGCTCCATGGGACCGGGCGTGACCCCGGCCCTGCGGAGAACGCTGGGGGATCGGGATGAGGTTCCCCGGGTCCGGGCGGTGGCGGCGGACGCCCTGCGGGACCTGAATGACCTGGCGGTTGGCGATCAGGCCGCTGGGGTCCTCGAAACCGAAACCGAGCGGGATCTGTTGGCCGCAACGCTCCGGTTGTTGGGGGTGGTGGGCCGCCCGGATCACTTGGAGCCTGTCCGCCGGCTGTGCCGGTCGGACGATTTTGTGGTGCGGGCCAGTGCTTTTGGGGCCCTGGGTCGCCTCGGCGGCAATGAGGACTGGTCCCTACTGAGGGGTGGCATCGATGACGACTCCCCGTGGGTGGCTCTGCAGGCCGCGCGGGGGCTCACGGAGGCCGGGGGTGAGGAGATCCTGGAAGAGTTGATCGCCGCAGGCCGTAGCCGCAGCATCCTGGCCAGGGAGATCCTTGCGGAAGGGCGGCCCGTATGACTGTCTATCAATTTGGGGGCCTGGTCCTTGACGGATTCAACATCCTCGTATTGGCCTACTTCCTGCTCCTTAATACCGTGTATCTGCTCACCAGCATTGTGGCGTTCAAGGCCTTGCGGCGCTATACGCGTCAACTGAAATCGCTGGACATCCAGGACCTGATGACCTCGGCGAGTGCACCGCCCGTGACCCTCATCGCCCCGGCCTACAATGAAGCGGCCACCTGTGTGGAGGCCACCAAGTCACTCCTGTTGTTGAAATACCCCGAGTACGAGATCCTGGTCATCAATGACGGCTCGTCGGATGAGACGCTGGCGCGCCTGACCGAGGCCTTTGATCTGCAACCGGCGGCGCGGGTGCCCACGGCCACACTGGCCACGGCGACGGTGAGAGGCATTTACCATAGCCGCCGCCTGCCCAACCTCTGGGTGATTGACAAGGAAAATGGTGGTAAGGCCGACGCCCTGAATACCGGCATCAACTACTGCCGCACACCGTTATTTTGCACCATGGACGCCGACAGCCTCCTTGAGCGAGAGGCCCTGATCCGCGTAGTCCGTCCATTCCTGGAAGATGCCCGGACCGTGGCTGCCGGTGGGATTATCCGTATCGTCAACGATTGCGTGGTGAAGGCCGGGATGGTCACCGAGATCAGGATGCCCCATCGGCTTTTGGCCAAGTTCCAGGTGCTGGAATACCTGCGGGCCTTCATGTCCGGTCGCATGGGGTGGGATGCTCTCGATCTGACCCTGATTATCTCCGGCGCTTTCGGCGTATTTCGACGCACCACGGTGGTGGCTGCCGGTGGTTACTCCACCGATACGGTGGGGGAGGACATGGAGCTGATCGTGCGGCTTCACCGCCACTGCAGGCGGCTGGGACGGCCCTATCGCATTACCTATGTGGCCGATCCCGTGGCCTGGACTGAATGTCCCGAGACGGTGAGCGCGCTGGGGCGCCAACGGGACCGATGGCAACGGGGGCTGTACGAGACCTTGATGCGGCATCGTGACATGCTGCTCAATCCCCGCTACGGCCGGATCGGGATGGTGGCGTTTCCCTATTTCTTTTTTCTGGAGATGCTGGGTCCACTCATCGAATTGTTCGGCTATATCACCTTTGCCCTGGCATTGATCCTGGGGCGGGCCTCGGGGGCCTACGTAGTCGTCTTTTTCATGGTGGCCTTTGTGTTTGGTGTGACCCTCTCCATCGCGGCGGTGGCCCTGGAAGAGATATCCTTTCGCCGCTATCCCCGATTCACCGACCTGCTGCAGCTCTTTGGGCTGGCCGTGTTGGAAAACTTTGGTTACCGCCAGCTCAACTCCTACTGGCGTATCCGGGGCTTATTTTCCGGTATTCGGGGGGTCAAGGGTTGGGGGAAGATGGAACGCAAAGGATTTGCTGTGGAGACGGGATCATGATGGCGTTGCTGGCGATGGTGTTGACCCTCTTATTAGCCCAGGAAACGGTCCCTGCTGATTCCGGGAGCCGGGAGCAAGGAACATGGCCGGCTTATGAGCGCTACATGGCGGGGGATTCCCTTTCCTATGAGGAAGAACTTGGGTTGGCCCGGCAACTTGCTTTTGCCAACCGCTGGGATGCAGCCGTAGAAATCTACACGGCTTTATTGACGCACAACCCCAACGATTCGGATGTCCGCCTGGGGCGCGGGTTGGTCTACGCCTGGCAGGGCCGGTATGAGGAGGCGACCTCTGACTTGACCCGCGTCACCCATCAGACCCCCGGTTATGCCGACGCCTGGATG
>JADFMZ010000288.1 GCA_022563615.1 Planctomycetota bacterium | reverse complement strand
CTTGTTTCCTCTTCTCCGGGTCTTTATACGGCATCCGTTAACTCCTTGGCTGTTATTTCCTTAACCTTGGGTATAACAAGCTCTTTACAGCCTTGAAACTTGAGGAATTCGGCAACCTGCCCTTGTGGGAGTGGGCGCGTCCAAAGGCTGATGTCGCGCTGGACAACTGGGGGACCCCAATTGTGTTGCGAAGATCACAAAATGAAACGAACCGGCTTGTTCTCGTCAGCTTCGGGCCGAATCGAAGAGACGAGCAGGGCGCGGGGGATGACATCGTCGTTCCCCTCAAGTGAAGGCGGGCGGGTGGCATGGTCCACGCTTGCGTGGCCATGCCTTGCTCCTCCCCGAAAAGTGGCCGGACTTGCGCGAGCGCTACGGCGACGCGCGGTTTCTGCGTGTGAGATTCGACGCGCCTTGTTGCGCGAGGAATCGTTTCGACGATCAGGTTCGAGGCCGGGGCGATCGAGGCGCGGGCCGCTTTTTCTTGCGAGATCGCGTCGCCAGCCACTTCTTGAAGGACGCCTGGCTTTCGCCCGATGCTCGGCCGGCAAGAAGGTTCTCGACGCTGATGTCTTCGTCCAAATCTTTCC
Organism: Planctomycetota bacterium; assembly: GCA_022563615.1. Lineage (GTDB taxonomy): Bacteria > Planctomycetota > Phycisphaerae > UBA1845 > UBA1845 > JADFMZ01. The sequence continues at coordinate 4,140 of JADFMZ010000288.1, read as the reverse complement.
AATGAATGCCGTCTCCACGTCCGATCAGCCGCCAGTTGTTTCGCTCCTCCCGAGTGCCGTGGAGCAATCGGGGAAACCAGGCGAGCGGGACGGAGATCGTGCGACCGTCAGTTAGATCGACCGTAAGCGTGTCGAGTGTGATCTTGACGCTGTGCGCCGTCGGGGCAGGCTTGTCTTCAATCGAAATAATCATTCCAGGCCTCTAACACTCTCAGTCGGCTGGCACTCAGGAGTTTCTGCAAACGACTGATCTCTTTCCGCGAAAACCCGCCGCTTCGTTGCAGGCGAAGAGGATCCAGCCAAAACTTCGCAACCTTGTCGTCACGTTCCACGTGCACATGCGGCGCTTCGTCACGGTCGCCGGCATAGAAGAAGAACCGGTACGGACCGGTCCGCAGAACCGTAGGCATCACACGCTCTGGTGTCCTGAAAGTTGGCAGCGGGACGCCCCCGCAGCGAACCGAGATCGACGACTGCTTAGCCTACGTGAAAAAACGCGCCGGATCAAGCATCGGGGCGCCATCGCGGGTCCGAAATCCGATCAGCGCCCACCAGCCCACGAGAGGCGAAGGGGTAGCGCGTGGGGATTCTCCCGGTTTGCATTCGTTGGATTCTCGGTGCTCACCTCGCCATACGCTCTTGGAGCCCGTAAGCTTTGTGTCCAATGAAAATCGACATCCACACCCACATCCTCCCCGAACAGTGGCCGGACCTGCGCGAGCGCTACGGCTACGGTGATTTCGTGCGGCTTGAGCATCACAAGCCGTGTTGCGCGCGGATGATGATCGGCGATCGGTTCTTCCGTGAGATTCAGGACAACTGCTGGTCACCCCGGCGGCGGCTGGCGGACTGCGACGAAACCGGCGTTACCGTGCAGGTGCTTTCCACCGTTCCGATCATGTTTTCCTATTGGACCAAGCCGCAAGACGGGCTCGATCTTTCCCGCATTCTGAACGATCACATCGCCGGCGTCGTGCGCGATCAGCCCGAGCGCTTCGTCGGGCTGGGCACGCTGCCGATGCAAGACCCCGATCGTGCCGTGCGAGAGCTGGAGCGATGCGTTCGGGAGTTGGGCTTTGCGGGTGTCCAGATTGGTACGAACGTCAACGGGCGGAACCTGAACGATCCCGCAATATTCCCGATATTCGAAGCGGCTGCGGGTCTCGGGGCGGCCGTCTTCGTGCATCCGTGGAACATGCTCGGCGAGGATCGCATGGACCGGTACTGGCTGAAATGGCTGGTCGGCATGCCGGCTGAAACGGCGCTGGCCATCTGCTCGGTCATCTTCGGCGGCGTGCTGGAGCGGCTGCCGAAACTGCGCATCGGCTTCGCCCACGGCGGCGGGTCGTTCCCCGGCACCATTGGCCGGATCGAACACGGCTACAATGTTCGGCCAGATCTGTGCGCGGTGGATAACCCGGTGAGCCCGCGCGACTACCTGGGCAGGTTCTATCTGGATTCTCTTGTGCACGACCCCGATACGCTGCGCGCCCTGATTCATCTGGTCGGCCCGGAGCGGATCGCCCTGGGTTCCGACTACCCCTTTCCGCTTGGCGAAGCCCGCCCCGGAGCGCTGATCGAGTCGATGAGCGATCTATCCGCTAAGACGAAACAGCGCCTGCTAGCAGGCACAGCCCTGGAGTTTCTTGGCTTGGATCGGTCGGCCTTTGGCGGCTAGGTCAGTCAGCATGTCGAAAGGTGTAGGGTCCGCCGTGCGGACCAATGTTTCTCAGGAGTAGGGTCCGCCGTGCGGACCATTGCTTCTGAAGCGCCAGGTTGGCGATAGCCTGAAGGCTCTATAGCGTTCTCATTTATTGTGTATCGCCATTTCGCGAGAATCTCCCGGAAAAGACGGTCGTTGGACCGCTACAGAAAAATAGAGCTTGCTCTAGCACTCCACAATGTCATTCCTGGTCGAATCAATGAAGGCGACGACATCGTCTCGTTCCTGTTGAGGTACTTCAAGAGCGCCAAGCGTCTTGTTCAGATGTCCCATGAACGCCGACCAGTCTTTTTCGCTGATCTGCATGCCTGCGTGAGATATCTTCATATCTCGTCCGACATACAGCAAAGGGCCTCCCGCGCATGAACAAATAAAATCGATCAACAATTGCTTCTCACGTTGAAGGCTATCTTTGCTTCTATGCTGCCAGAAGCGTCCAAGCTCAGGATCGGACATCAACCTCGGAAGTAGATTGTCAGCAACGGCTGCTATGGAATCTTATCCACCAAGACGTGTATAAAGCGTTGTCGGTTCCGCCATTGGAGTTTCTCCTTGAGGCGAGTGACTCGGTAATCGTTAGAGGATCAAGATCCCTCGGCTCGGTCTTGTTTGAGTGCCTATGCGGGCTCTTCTTGCTGATCGGTTTTGGGTGGCGGCGGCTTTGGGCGAATGTGGATCATCTCCAGCCGCGCCTCGCGCAATAGGTTTCCCTGAGACCAGAGCTGCACGCGATATTCTCCGGGCTCGGGAAATGTCAGGCCGTGAAACTGCAGCGCCAGGTTGGCGATGGCCCGGGGGTTCTTGAAGTCCACCATGCCCTTGCCCTCGACGATGGGCGGGCGAGCGTCGTTCGAATCGACCAGGCGGATAACCAGCTCCGTCTTGCCGTGCCCATCCGTAAGGGCCACAAATACGCTGAGCTGCGGATGGGAGGCGGGATAACGCTGCGCGTGAATCTTGCTGAACATCCCGATGAGCGACTGCTTGCCGGTCATCCGATCGGTGATGATCTGGTCACATAAGATCAGGGCCAGCACATCCGGGGTTGGTCGATGGATCGGCATTGCTATGTATCTCCGCGTGTTTTCCCTTGAAGCCGCCATCCTACCCGCCCTCGGCGAAAAAGGTACCGCCATGATTCTGGTGACCGGAACCCGCAACAGACGCGTAGGTCGGGCTTCGCCCGACGGAGTGTCAGCCAAGTCCGTTGATGTCGGTCTGAACCCGTTCTACTTGGCTTCATCCTGTCAAACAACGTCTTGAGCACGACGAGACTGTTTAAGGTCCGCCAAGCATGAATAGAAACTCTCGAACGTCGCTAATGTCCACTTTCCCGTCACCATTTAAGTCAAAGCCTTCACAGCCAGGTTCGATGCCCTCGTCACCGGCGAAACAGTTTTGAAGTTGGGCGTAGTCGATGAGGCCCACGCACGGACGGTCAAACGAAAAGACGTAGGCCGAACCGGAATCGCAAAACCGATCTTCCGGGCAGGCGTCGTCGTCAATAAAGGCCCCCACGATCGCCATTGCACCATCGATGGCGACGGAACTCCCGAAGTGGTCATCGCGCGACGCATCGGAAGCTGTGAACTTGAACGCTTGAACCCACCGGTCATCGCCTGAGTCCGCTGGGGTTCCACAATCATCCAGTCGAAAGACATACGCCGAGCCGGAAGCGTTGCCCGCGTCGTCGTTGAGCCGGGCGCCGGCGATGATCCAGTTTCCGCTGAGAGCGATCGACAGGCCAAAGAAATCACCGCTGGACGTGTCAGAACCCAGGAGCTGCTGCTGTTCCACCCAGAAATCATCGGATGGATCGGAGGGTGTCTCGCCGTCATCGAGGCGAAAGACGTAACCGGCGCCGGAGTTGCCACCGGCAATGTCGGCTGCAAATGCGCCGATGACGGCATGCACGGCGCCGAGAGAAACGGAAGTGCCGAACATACCGAACGGCACACTCTGTGAAGTGAACAGCTTCACCTCCTGGGCCCAGAAGTCATCACGCAGATCCCCCGGTGTGCTGTTGTCGTCAAGCCTGAAGACATACGCGGCACCGGAACCCGAATCGAGCCCAACGGCGAAAGGAGCACCCACGAGGAGGCGGCCTCCATGAATGGCGACGGCCCCTCCGAAGCGATCGAACTCGTCCGCATCGGAAGCCCTCAGCTTGGTTTCTTCAACCCAGACGTCGTCGCTCGGATCGAGAGGCGTCCCACTGTCCTCATGTCGAAAAACGTACGCCGCCCCGGTGTTGCAATCCTCGACCTTACCGGTATAAAAATCGACCGGGCACCCGTCGTCATGGCCCACGGCGCCGACAACCGCGCGGCCGGCACCTAATGAAACGATCCCGAACCCGTCCCCGAAGGCTCCATCGGACGGGACCAGCCTCGCCTCTTCTACCCACCGGTCGTCGG
>JADFMZ010000287.1 GCA_022563615.1 Planctomycetota bacterium | reverse complement strand
ACGCACTAACGCCTGGGTTTTTCGTCTATGGATTGAAACGCCACGCCGCCGCGCTGCCGCCATCAGGCGACGGCGCCGCGCAATCCCCCGACGAGTGGATGCAAGAGCGCTTGAGCACAGAGGTTAAAGGTTTCTTCCTGGATGTTGTGGACATTTTGAAAGGCGTGGACCCGCGCAAGTCCATCGAGGCCCGGCACGTGCGTGGTCATCTTTCCGATGCGTGCGCGGCTACGTTTGTCGGCGGCAATCTCACGGTATTATCGACACTGATCGGGTCGCGCTACGCCTCCTGCGTGAACCCCGCCGGGCGCTGGCTGGTGCTGGAGGATTACAATGACAAGCCCGAGCGGATCGACAGGTTCCTGGCGCATTTGACGCTGGCGGGCTATTGGGATGCGTGCGAAGGAGTGCTGCTGGGCGACTTTCATCAGAATACGCGCAACCTCACCGATGCCGTCCTGGCGATGCTTGAGTTTCATCTGCCGGCCGATTCCCCGACGCCGGTTCTGGTGACGAAACGGATCGGGCACATCTGGCCGGCCTACACTCTGCCGCTCCATCAATCCATGACGCTCAGGCGCAGCGGCGAAGCAAGTTATTCGATCCAATGGCCAACCACATCACCTACAGTCGCGCAAAAGGATGTCGATTGAGGCACTTCAATCCAACCAAGCCAACGGCTCGCCGGGAGGCTCGCCCTCCCTTGGCGGTCGAACACCCGCAAGGCCACGTAGAACGAGACGCCTAAACCGTGAACGGGCAATCCAAGCATGAAGATTCCCGGCTGGCAACGGCGGTCGTACCGCTGTTGCTGATCGCGATTGGGGCGGCGGTCTACGCCAACAGTTTCGCCGGCGTGTTCCTGTTCGATGACGCGCCGCACATTGTCGAGAACCCGAAGATTCAGCAACTCTGGCCGCCCTGGACGGTGCTGACGACACGCCGCCCGACGCTCGACCTTTCGCTGGCCGTCAACTTCGCCCTCGGCGGGGCCGAAACCTGGGGCTATCACCTGGTCAACGTGACGATTCACATCCTGGCTGCGCTGACCCTTTGGGGCGTTGTGCGCCGGATGTTTTCCTCCGCGCCGCTAAGTAATCGGTTCGGTCCGGTATCGTGCTGGTTGGGTATGGCGGTGGCCGTCGTCTGGCTGGTGCATCCGCTGCAAACCCAAAGCGTTACCTATATCGTCCAGCGCAGCGAATCGCTGATGGGGCTATTCTACCTTCTTACGCTCTATTGCGTGATTCGCGGCGCCGAATCGCCTCTGCGCTTCTTTTGGTATGCCGGCGCGGTTGCAGCCTGCGCGTTGGGAATGGGCGCCAAGGGGACCATGGTGACGGCGCCGCTGGTGGTGCTGCTGTACGATCGCACGTTCCTGGCGGAAACGTTTCGAAGGATGTTTCGCCTCCGCTGGGGCTTGTACATCGGTTTGGCGGCAACGTGGTACGTCCTGTGGTCCTGCGGCATCCTAGGGTCGGCGCTGAGTTCACGCCCAACCTCCTCGCATGTCGGCTTTGGTTACAAGGGGATCACGCCGCTATCCTATCTGTTGACGCAGCCGGAAGTGCTGTTGCAGTACCTCAAGTTGTCGTTTTGGCCGCAGTCATTGTGCCTGGATTACAACTGGACAGCCGTCCAGCCCGCAGAGGCGTTTTCGCGCCCCTGGCTTTGGCTGGCCGGACTGGGAATCATCGCAGCGCTGGCCAAGTCCTTTTGGGATATCGTGCGGAATCGCCCGATGGGTTTCGCGGGCGCCTGGTTTTTCCTGATCCTGGCCCCGACGTCGAGCTTCATCCCGATCAAGGATCCCGCGTTTGAACATCGCATGTACCTGCCTCTGGCCGCCGTGATTTCGCTCGTTGTGGTCGGCGCGTATTTGGCGGTTGAGCGTGGGTCGGCTCGCTTTTCGATGCGCCCCGCCGCCCGTCGAATTCTTTTGGCATCTCTGGTGATGCTCTGCGCGGCCCCGCTGGCTTATGCGACCCGGCAGCGGAACCGTGATTATTATTCCTCCGCAACCATGTGGGCCGATGTGCGTGACAAACGGCCGAACAACCCGCGCGCCCATCTCGGCGTGGGAGTCCAGATGCACAAGGAAAAGCGGTTCGACGAAGCCGTCGAATGCTTCCGCCGCGCTCGCGATATTCACTACGCCTATTCCGATGTGCACTACAATCTAGCTGTCGCGCTGGCGGCGAGGGGTGATCGGGTGGAAGCCTATCAGTCCTATCGTGAAGCCATCCGAATCAATTCCCGACGGCTCGAATATTCCGTATCCTTCGTGAAGACACTCGTTGAGGATAATCGGATAGATCAGGCGATTCGCGTTCTGGACGATGCGGTGCGCGATAGGCCGGGCGCCACACGCCTGTACGACGAGGCCGCCGAGCTTCTGTTCAGTCGTGGCAACATGGACGGGGCAATCGCCGTTCTGCGCAGGATCATTCAGATCAGCCCACAGCGCGCCCAACCTCACATCAATCTGGGGCATGCCCTAAGCAATCTCGACGACTTGAACGGCGCTGCCGCAGCCTATGAAGCAGCCGTTCGCCTCGACCCCGACAACGCCTCATCCTACATCCATGCAGCCGGGGTCTTGGGGCGATTGAGACAGTTTGATAAGGCAATCCAGGCACTACAACAGGCGATCGAGATTAATCCCAATTTGACCGAGGCATACTACAACCTCGGCTGGGCGCTGAGGATGCAGGGACGACACACGGAGGCTATGAGGGAGTTTCAAAGAACCCTGGTCATCGACCCGAACCACGCCGGCGCGCGTCGAATGGTCGAGACCGGTCCCCCACCGGCATCGCCCGCGACGACGAACGATTGAGCTTCGCCCCATGCCGCCGGCCCTCGTCCGCGCCCGCGCTACGTCATGGTTTCCTGTGATCGCACGCCACCTACCCGGATTCGCGCAGGCTGAAAGTGTGGCACGGGTTTGCAACCCGTGTGTTTCGCCGGTTGAAAACCGGTGCCACATAGGCTTATGGGATAGGCTCTCGCCCGCGACCGCACGATGTTATACGCATCGGGATTAGATCGAGCGCGGAACACTTCTAATTCCGACGGACCTCAAAGCGTTGCACAACTCATGACGACAACCACGAACTAATCCAGATGCGTATCACGGGTTCCTGTGATCGCACACCACCCACCCAGGTTCGCGCAGGCTGAAGCCTGCGGCTCAGGTAGTGGTGTGCATTGTGAAACGCGGTATTGGTCGGATGGGTTACGGAATGGCTGGCGGCGGCTCGCGCGGGCCTGTCCATGATTCACGGATCCAGGCCCAGTCTGCCGCGTCCACTTCGTCGTCCTGGTTGACGTCGAACGTCCAACATCCGGGCGGTCTTGTGGCTGGATCGCTACCGAGGCAGAGCCAAAACTGACTGAGATCCCTTAGATCCACGTTGCCGTTCCCGTCATAGTCGCCCGGGGCGCTATCACAGGATGTCGTGTCCAACCGAATGTCATCGATGTTCCAGCCGCAGGCGGTCCAGGAGTCATCGGTCGTTCCCATCGTCCAGCGGACCAAGACGGTCGGCTGGTCATCGGCAATCGCAGACAGATCGATCGACTGCTGAACCCACGCGGTGTCGACCATAGGAACCACAGGGTCGGCGTTCTCCCAGACCGTCACCCAATCCGCACCGTTGGTGCTGACGCGCACCGAAGCGTGGTCGTAAGCCGGCCAGTCCACGCACAGCCAGCGCCAAAACCGCAGGTTGACGTCGAACTTTCCAGTGCAATCAATGGGCGGGCTGGTCAGGTGTTGTTCCGGCAGGTTGTTCGTGTAGCCGCCGGACAAGTTGTAACCGTAGACGTTGGCGCCGGTGTATCCTTCTGTGGGGTCAATTCCGATGTCAGCCCATTGCCCGGTCGGCTCGCCCCATTGCCACATCCCATCCGTCGCCCATCCCGGATTGCGACTCAGATTCTCCCAATAGATTGGCACAGCCCCCGCTTCCATTCGGGCCGTATGGACTTCTTCGGCCGGAGCGCCAAGCGGATCGGTCACGATCACGCCGCCTGTGGTCTCGGCGCGAAAGTAGAACTCCGGCATGGCGCCGCAGTGAGTGGCCGGCAGAACAACCTGGTAAGCATTCCCCGATAGGGCCTCAAGAGGCAACTCGACAAAAGGATCATCGGGATGATATCGATAGTGGATGTTCAACAAACCGGGCGCAACCGAACCATACACGGAAACGAGATCGAGGTTGATCGTCGTATCCTGACCTGCAAGAAAAGCGCCGGGGATCGGCGTGGGAAACTCGAATCGGATTGGCGCAGCACGCACCCAATCGGAGTTGGTCAGGTGAACGATGGCGGGCAGCAGCTCTTCGTTGTTGGGGATGATTTGATGGGTCGGCAGATTGAATCCGTAGAAACCCTGGTCGCGGCATTCGAACGAAAAAGAAAGAATGTCGAGCACGGCATAGGTCCAATCCAGAGAAACCCCGCTGGCGGCATAGAGGGCCGTGAAGATCGAGCCGATGCCGTCGTAATCTATCCCGTGGACATCGAAGATCAGCGAGCGCATGGCCTGGCCGATTTGGGTGTACGTTTTCTGGTCGGCCGGCGGCACGGAGGTGTAGCCGTAGGGCCAGAGGACATCTTCACCGTAGGCGTGGATGTCGAGCTGGGCCCGCACGTTGGGATGATCCAGGAAGAAGTCTCGCAGGGCCTGGGTTTCGGGTTCTGAGAAGGCGCTCGGGCCGCGATACACCTCGCTGGAGGGAAGTAAGCTGG
>JADFMZ010000286.1 GCA_022563615.1 Planctomycetota bacterium | reverse complement strand
GTGTCGCTAGCTCTCCCCGCAGAACGGAAGGTCAAGCGAGACTGAAGGAGGGTTATGACAAGGCGAAGAATGATTACCTGCGCCACTCCGGGAACGGCGTTCGTGACCACTGGTATCCCGGAAGTTTGGTTAATCTGGCGAAAGATTTGCACGCCACCGAGGAATACACTTGGTTAGTCCGAATGAATAACAGCAGCGTGCACACGGGTCCGCGAGCGATGTTCCATAACGCTGATGCGAATGCGCGTCAGATTGAATTGCTTGCCGAAATGGTCCTGATGCGAGGCCTCGGGATACTCAAGAGGCATTACCGCCTAACTCTTTCAAGTCTTGCTACGGAAGTCATTGACGCTCATTCAATAAGCGCGTTTCCTGGGTCGTTCGGTGCATAGCGCTACGCGCGCAACTTCGCGAGCGTCGAGAACGTGTAGCTGCCATAAACGAATAATACCCGTTCCTCGCCGAGGCCTCCAAACAACGGCATTAACCTTCGCCCTCATCGCGCGTGTAGAGGAACCAGCGGTTCTTGGGGCTGCCCGTCCCGGTGGGCTGGCGGGTGATGTAAACAGTCCAAACGCTCTGGTCACTCATGCGGAGTTGATAGTAGTGGCGGCGTAAGTACAACTCACCGTCAGCGCGGCCTCCATCGCGGGTCGATTCCTTCCAGGCGCGAAGCGTCTCGACTACGTGGAAGGTCTCGGCGCGCCACCGAAACCCACCGGGCAGGCCCGGCTCGCCCAGGGCCATTCGCGCCGTGTCAAACGTCCCCTCCAGCGGTGTAATCGACTCGCTGACGAACTCGGACACGGTGCGGTCTTCTCCTTCGCTGTGCTGGCGCGTCGGCTCACGGTGTATGACGGAATCCTACGCATTCGGGGCCCGTTCGCCCACCCGGGCACCATCGCGCCTCGATTTGTGGGTGACGGGTAGCGTACTGTTGTCGTGTGCCACTGCTTTCAAGCAGTGCCCACGGTGGTTTTCGTGCAGTTTGTGCACTGCTCAAGAGCAGTGGCACACCCACAAGACAACGCAACCAGCGCTGTTTCCAACAAGATTGTTGGTGTTTCGTTCGATTCTTCAGGCGAGACGGCGCGGTTGCCAAGCCCCGACCGGTAGAAAAACATGCCGGGTCTACAGGGCCAACGTTACCCCGCCTGGGTCCGCTTGGCGTGCGGAACGTCAGGAGGCATTGCGCGCCAAGGATTCCCGTTCCGATCGGCCACTGGCGGGTTGCGTGTCAGCCGGTGGCACATACATCTGCCAGAACATGGCCACGGCGACGGCCGTCCCGACCGAAACGAATTGGATCGGCAAGACGCGCAGAAAGGGACTGCTGGGCGCGGTGATCGGGGCGCCGGAAACGTCGGGGCGAAAGGCCGACCAGAGATAGCCGGCAACCGCCATCAATCCGACCGCGAGAATCGACCACAACGCGGAACGCGCGGGACTGAGGCGATGCGCAACATAACAGCCCGCGTAGACGGACGCAGCCACGACAAAGCACGCCTGCCCGTGCTGCATCGCCCGCGTGGCTGTCCCGGTTGACAAGACATAAAAAGCCGCCAAGCCGACCACGGTCGTGATCAGGGCGTGACGGATCCCCCGGCTGAGGCCCGTTTGATACTCGAACGCCCCACCGAAGAGAAGTACGCCGATCCCGGGGATATCGGAAGCCGATGTCGTTCCCAAGGCCTGCGCAGCTACGTCATCCTCTCGTTGGTCGGATGGGTCGCTATTCAGGAAGCACCACCGTACCAGCAGGCCTGAAGCGCCGATTGCGATCACCAGGGCTGCGCACCATGCCACGGCTTCGAGTGCAAAGAGCATCGCCAAAGAACGCTGGGTGGAGCCGATGTCATCGCCGTCCTGCATGAGCAGGTAGGCAACCGTGCCTCCGCGAAGCGACACCGCCGCCAGGCCGACGGCCGCCGCGAAGATTCCCGCGTCGGCCAGCTTTCGACCGGCCAGGGCCGTGGCCAGGGACGCCGTCACCACGATCAAGGCTGTCGCCTGAAGGAGCATGATGATCGAGGAGTCGCGTGTCAGCAGACTGACGGCTCCCATGGGATCGTCCGGCTCCATCGCAAACCAGCCCACGGTCAGAAAGAGAAAGCCGGCCAGCAGCAACGACGCCCAAACGGTGGCTTTGTCCAACAGGTTGAGCTGGGGGCGGTCGACCAATGGCAAACTCGGTGCGCTATTCATGAAACCTCGGGCTCCATGATTTCATGCCGACGAAGAACGTTCTCAATGCCCGCGCGCGCGTCGGCGCCGAGCGGACAGAGCGGCAGGCGAAACTCGTCCGCGATTATCCCCAGGACGGCCAGCGCCGTCTTGATCGGGAGGGGATTGGGGCCGAAGCGGCCGAGATTGGCGGCGAGGTCAAAGAGCTTGCGGTGAATCCGCAATGCCTCGACGCCTTGGCCTGCCGAAGCGGCCGAGACCAAAGATTTAACCAGAGCGGGACACACATTCGAGATGACGCTGACGACGCCGACAGCGCCGACGGCCATCATCGGCCAGGCCAGGGCGTCATCCCCACAAAGTACGGCGATATCGCAACGGTTCATAAGGTCGGTCACGCCGTCGAGATCTCCCGTGGCGTCTTTGACGGCTACGATGTGCGAAAACCCGTTCCGCAGCCGTGCGATGACGTCGTTGTCGATGGTCACGCCGGTCCGAACGGGAACATTATACAACATGATGGGAATGTCCACCGCCTCTGCGACGGCGGCAAAATGGCGATACAATCCCTCCGGGGTGGGGCGGTTGTAATAGGGGGCGACCAGCATGGCGGCGTGGGCGCCCGCTTCCCGCGCGCGACGCGTTTTTCGCACCGCCTCGGCGGTGTTGTTGGATCCGGTACCGGCCATCACCCGACATCGCCCGTCGGCCCGGGCCAACACGACCTCGAGCATCTTCGCGGATTCCTCGCCGGTGAGCGTCGGCGATTCTCCGGTAGTGCCGCACGGTACCAGCCAATCCGTCCCGCCTTCGACCTGCCGGTCCACCAACGTGTTGACCGCAGACCAGTCCACTTCACCATTTCGGAAGGGCGTAACCAGGGCGGTCATGGAACCACGAAGCTCGGGATACCCAGCGGATTTCATCATGCTAGACCCACTAATCAGACAGTCTCTTGCGGTTGCGGCGCCGTTCGGAAAAGAACCTCTCACACACGCTCGAAGCTCTTCGGAAGGTCGAGCAGGCTCCAAGCCGGCGGCCCGGCGGGTGTACCATCACGCCTCAATGGGTGCGCGACGGGCAGCGTCCTGTTGTCGTGTGCCACTGCTTTCAAGCAGCGCCCACGGTCGTTCGTAAAGTTCGTGCAGTTTGTGCACTGCTCAAGAGCAGTGGCACACCCGCAAGACAACGCGCGACGCTGCACTAGCCGTAGAGCGTACGAAACTAACGAACTACGAGTCGCGCGGCGCATGGGCGTCGATCAGGCGTTTCATTTCACGAACCGCCTCGCGCATGCCCACAAAGATCGAACGGGCGACGATCGAGTGTCCGATGTTGAACTCGCCGAATCCCGGCATGGCCGCGACGGGGCCGATGTTGCGATAGGTCAACCCATGTCCCCCGTGCACATCGAGACCCGCCTTTCGGCCCAGGTCGATCGCGCGCCTTAGATCATCCAGTGCTCGCCCGGCTTCCGCCCCGCCCTTCGCACGGGCATAGGCTGCGGTCCACAGCTCGATGGCGTGAAAGCCGATCTGCGCCGAGGCTTCGATCTGCTCAGCCACGGGTTCGATGAAGGCGCTGACAATAATACCGACCTCGCGCAGGCGATGAACCGCCTGGGTGACTCGGCTCCGGTGGCGAACCACGTCGAGCCCGCCCTCCGTAGTCAACTCCTCGCGCCGTTCCGGTACCAGCGTGCATTGATCGGGCTTCAGGTCGAGGGCGATGCCAACCACTTCGTCCGTGGCGGCCAATTCCATGTTCAGCTTGACGCCCACCGTCTCGCGCAGCACCCTGGCATCGCGGTCCAGGATATGCCGGCGATCCTCTCTCAGGTGGAAAGTAATCCCGTCGGCGCCGCCCAGTTCCGCCTCGACGGCAGCCCAAACAGGATCGGGCTCGTCGGTATGACGGGCCTGCCGCACGGTGGCTACATGATCGATATTCACCCCGAGCAAGGGCATGGACCCACACCTCGCCTTATCCATTAGATCCGTTGATCGCCGCGCCGCGATTATACCCAGACGTCGGGCGCTGTAAACGCGCGACACCACCCGCATTATCTCCCGTTTGGCGTTCGCAACGGGTCTGGCGCTCAGTCATCCTTGATTTTACGGATAAAGTACGAACCATCGAATGATGGTTGACGGCGTCTCAAATATTTTCACCGAAGAAGAACGCGGCGCCCATGCGGTCAGCCATCGGCTGGTTTGTAAAGATCAGCGGCAGCAGAAAGCGAATGTCCGTATGGGGAGAGCGCAGGTGCTCCGCCATCTCGACCCGCCATCGCGAATCGAAGGTCATCAGCACGTCCTGAGAAGGGTTGGCGTCGAGGGCTTCGTGAATAACTTCGGCGGCGATCCGGGCTGACCAGATCGCCGGGTAGATACCCTCATTGCTGACGGCCGACACGAACCCACCCGCATCGCCGATCAGCAGGGTGTGTTTGCACACGTGCGAATCCAGATCCAGAGCGGCCGCCGAGGGCGTGGGCACCACGGGCGCCGCCTTTGCCTGTTCTGACAGATCGACAGGCACGACCTGATTCCGGTAAGCGGCCTGACACAGCCCCA
>JADFMZ010000285.1 GCA_022563615.1 Planctomycetota bacterium | reverse complement strand
GTGCCTGATCTCGACGGACGACGAGGCCTACACGTACAACAAGCGGGTAAACCGCATCGCCATCGTCCAGGAGCACAAGATGATCCTGAAGGCGGTCGACCGGGGCGTCCCCGAAGAGCGCATAGCGAAGACCCTCAATGTCGACCTGAAGACGATCCGCCAAAAGGTGCGGCTGCTCGATGGGATATGTCCCGAGGTTGTCGAAATCCTCAAGGACAAGCACGTTCCCATCAACACGTTCCGGATCATCAAGAGGATGGCAACGCTCCGTCAAATCGAGGCGGCCGAACTGATGGTGGCGATGAACAAATACGCCCTCAGCTACGCGGAATCGCTTCTCGCCGCGACGCCGCAAGCCCAGCTCGCCGAGTCGCACAAGCCAAAGGCTTTGCGCGGCCTCACCGAAGATCAGATGGCGCTCATGGAACGGGAGTCGGCGAACCTCGAGCGTGAGTTCAAGATCGCCGAACAATCCTATGGGACCGACCATCTCGATCTCGTGCTAGCGAGCGGTTATCTCGCCAAACTGCTCAACAACGCCCGCGTCGTGCGCTACCTCGCCCAGCACCAGCCGGAAATCCTGGCCGAGTTCCAGAGGATCGCCGAGATCAAGAAGACCGCAGCGTAGATGGCGGAGTGCCCGACCGCGCACGTCGTTCGACGCGGCCGCTGATGGGGACCCGGACCCTATAAGCGCGGGGACCGCGGGAGACGCCGCACTGTGGGGCGGATCGAGCGCGGCGGTGGGGATGGCGGCGAACCCGTTCGGAGCCCACCAGGTCGGCCGCGATAGGGCCGACCGCACGACTGGTCGGTTCGCTTCCGGTCGTGACGATGTTCAGGGCGTGCTGGGGCCAGAGACCGACCCGATGGAAATTCTCCGGCTCCGGCACGCCCCAGTAGTTGTCGTGCGCCTCTACGGGGCTTGTCACAAATCTTGGCCGCCAAGACGCTGCCAGTCTGATAAGCTAATCCCATGAATGAAATCAGCTATCGATACTGTCACTTTCCGCCATCCATCGTACAACATGCCATGTGGCTGTATTCCCGGTACACACTCAGCTATCGCGACGTCGAAGAGTTGCTCGCTGCAAGGAGTATCGAAGTATCCTACGAGACAATTCGTCGTTGGGTGGCGCGGTTCGGACCGCAGATTGCGAATAGGTTACGTCGCTCTCGACCTCGGGCCCATCCGCTATGGCACCTGGATGAGATGTTCACATCGTTCGGTGGTAGACGAATTTACCTGTGGCGGGCGATCGATCAGGATGGAGAGGTGCTTGACCCGCGAGGCCCAGCGGGGATACCGGAAATCCGCCTGCCGACGCTGTTCGGGAAACCCCGGGCTTCCGAGCTTCATCCCTAGGTCCGTTTTTGGCTAGGAGCCGTCGTTACAGCCCTTGCCGTTCAACGACCGCTTTCGAGTGAACAGCAGACATTCAGAGCGATAATGTCCGGTCAACCCCAAACAGCAGACCATTTTCAGATTCCGCGTTACGGCCGCTTCTGACCCAGGCTGTGTAAAAACGCGGAGGGTGCTATGATTCTCCTGTCCTAGCGGCGGGAGGGTTTGATGAAGCGTTTTGTTGAGGGATTGGACCGCACGCAAAGCACTTTGTTTCCGGAGCGGCTGGAAGACTGGATCGGCGAAGACAATCCGGTACGGGTGGTCGATGTTTTTGTCGATGAGCTTGATCTCGGCGGCCTGGGCTTTGGCCGGGTTCAACCGCGGGCGACCGGCAGGCCGGGCTATCATCCTTCGGTTTTGCTGAAGCTCTATATCTACGGCTACCTCAACCGGGTTCAATCGAGCCGCCGCCTGGAGCGGGAGGCGGGGCGCAACGTGGAAGTCATGTGGCTGACGGGCCGCCTGGTGCCGGATCACAAGACGATCGCCGATTTCCGCAAGGACAATGGCCCCGCGATCCGCAAAGTCTGTGCCCGGTTCGTCGCCCTGTGCCGCCGGCTTGAGTTGTTCACCGAGGCATGCGTGGCGATTGATGGCAGCAAGTTCAAGGCGGTCAACAGCCGCGACAGGAACTTCACGCGAGCGAAGATGAAGCGGCGGTTGGAGCAGATAGAGGAGAGTGTCGAGCGGTATTTACACCAGATGGATAGCGCCGACAGGCAAGAGCCGTCACTGGCGCGAACGACCAAGACGACCCGCCTGAAAGACAAGATAGCCACGCTTAAGGAGGAGATGCGGCGGCTGGAAAAGCTTGAAGCCCGGATGCTTGGCATCCCGGACCAGCAGATATCCCTGACCGACCCCGATGCCCGCTCCATGGCCACGAGTGGCCGGGGAAGCGGCATGGTGGGCTACAATGTGCAGGCAGCGGTGGACACCAAACATCATCTGATCGTCGCCCACGAAGTGACCAATGTGGGCACCGACCGCTCTCAACTCTCCTCCATGGCCAAGCAGACGAAGGCCGTTCTCAAGGCAGACAAGCTGGATGTGGTTGCCGACCGTGGCTACTTCAACAGCGTAGAAATCTTGGCCTGTGATGAGGCCGGCATCACGGCCACCCTTCCCAAGCCGCTGACCTCGGGCAGCAAGGCCAAGGGCCGGTTTGGAAAGCAGGACTTTGTCTATGTGGCCGCGGACGATGTCTATCTTTGCCCTGCCGGCGAGCGCTTGGTCTACCACTACACGAACGAGGAAAGGGGGCTGACCTTGCGCCGCTACTGGACCACGGCCTGCCGGAACTGCGCCATCAAGGATCAATGCACCACGGGCAAGGAGCGCCGCATTACCCGCTGGGAGCACGAACACATTCTCGAGGCCGTTCAGCGACGGCTCGACGAGCATCCGGAGAAGATGCGCCAGCGGCGCGAAACCGTTGAGCATCCCTTCGGAACCATCAAGTCCTGGATGGGATCAACCCACTTCCAGATGAAGACCTTGAAACGGGTTGGTACGGAAATGGCCCTGCACGTGCTGGCCTATAATCTCAAGCGCGTCATGAACATCATGGGCATCGCCCCGCTGATGGCAGCGATGAGGGCATAGGCGCCCTCATCGTTACACGTTGCGCCCGTATCAGGCCGAATCGCCGCACCGAGCCGCCAAATCCGACCTACAAACCCGCACCAGCCGCGTAAATCCTAAAATCCGGGGAACCCGCATCGACAGACCAGCCAAATCCACAAGCGCGGTACGCTGATAAGACGGCAAGCGTTTTCACACAGCCTCGGTCATAAGCGAACATACAGCGACCACCCTCAGAATGTCTGCTTTTGGGGGTAAAGCGGACCCAATTCACTACGGCTCAGAAGGTCCGCTAATAGCCAAAAGCGGACCTAGGAACGAGTGTTGCGGTGGTCGGAGAAATCGACTGCCAGGATAGCCAGTATCCGCCCAACCCGGTTCCGATTTGCCGTGCCGCACCCTTAGCAACGCCAGCAGACCTTCGACGCCGTGCCCGCGGACGTAGGAGGCAAACTCGGCCCGCCGCGTGAAGATCATGTTCACCCCCGCTTCGATCACGTTCACGATCCTCAAATCCCCGTTCCGGGACCGCACGCGGTAGGCAATTTGGTGTGGCGGCCAGTCGAGAACCCGGATTTCCGTAACCACAAGGCTGTCCTGATCATCCATCCGCTGGATACCCTTGATCCCGACCTCGAGAGACTCAAGAATCCTGTCTGTGTGATCGCTGTAACGCACGAAAATCGCTTCCCGGATCTTTTCCAGGCGTAGAGCGTAGGTTTCAAGAACCAACCAGCTGAACAGGCGCGTGTATTCCCTGCGCTGCGCCGGAGTCGCTCTCCTCCAGTACCGGCCCAGGGAGAAACGGGCGATGGTGTCAAAGTCGAACCTTTGGGCCAACAGGTGCCGCATGTGTTTCTTGCGCTGCTCCCGGCTCGACTCCCTGTCCTTGATCATGGCGACGGCCTCATTCCCGAAATTCTGAATAAACGCCCCGGGATCGCTACGGACCTCATCCGCCTTGATCGGCCCACCCGCGGACAGAACCAGCACCACGCCGGCTGTGATCCAGGCACCGAGGCGTAACGGCAGGCGTCGCCACGGGCGTTGACGTCGCCCTGTCCTCGGATAGGGTTGGCCCAGAGGAGTCTTCACCGTGATCGAAGGCATGGATCGCACCCCCTTATCTACCCGGTTCCAGGTAGAGGTATCCCAAGCCGCCGGCGAGCCCCCATCCGGTGCTGCTTTCCAGCCCCAGGGGTTGCAAGGAAATCGTCTTCGGGCCGGCCCCGATCAAAGCGCTCGCGCCGCCGCCGACAAAAAAGGTGGCCGAAGCCTTGCCGCCGAAATACTTGCCGGCGAGAGCGTAGGAACCGATGCGCGCGTCCGTGGCACCACCCAGAACCGCGAAATGAATGGTCTCGCTCCGGTTCCAGTTCAGATCCATGCCAAGGCTGATGCCGGTCTTGCCTTTGTACATCTCTTGCCCGTCGGGACGGTTGAAAACGCACCTCACGTCCACGGATGAATGGACCACCAGATTTCGCCGGGTCCCCGGCACGCTACTACAGGACAGGATGCCGATCTCGACGCCGCCCTGGGCCAGCGCCACGGGTGCAGACGCCAGTAGCAAGAGCATCCCCGCGACGACGACGCTTGGTGTGAAACGTTTGACGGTAATCATGTCTATTCTCCTTGTCGGTTTTGGGGTTCTTCCATCTTTCCCGCCTTGAAAGGGTTACGACGGGACATAATCAGACCTCGAAAATGCCGCTTTGGAGGAAAATCGCGACCAGGGCCAGCGCATAAAACAAGGCCGCGATACCAAAAAAGGCGA
>JADFMZ010000023.1 GCA_022563615.1 Planctomycetota bacterium | reverse complement strand
GACGGATTCAGCCCGTTCGCGCTCGCTCAGGACTACGCCGGACAAGTCGGGCTGACTGTCTTGGCGCTGATGAGTTTGATGATGTTGATGCGCATTATCAAGAAGGCGACGCCGATTCCGTCGGACATCGACGCGCGGCAGGGGCTCAATTCAGACGATCCGCCTCATGAGGAGCAGGTTTTGACCGTGGGGCGCCAACCCGTCGGTCAGGCCGAGGTATCCGGAAGCCTCTTGACCGGGCAGGAAGTCGATGACGAAACGTTGCGGTATCAGGAACTGGGTCGAGAGGTTTCCAAGCTCGTGGAGGATGATCCGGAATCGACCGCACAGCTCATCCGTCGCTGGATTCAAGAAGCATAGACAGGCAGGATCGTCGTTCGGGAGCCGGGCATGGGTAAAGAGAGCAATGAAGGAACGAAAACACCGGCCGCGGCCGGTATGAAGGGAATCACGAAGGCGGCCATCTTACTGCTCAACCTCGACGAAGAAGTTTCCGCAGCCGTTCTGAGACACTTGAACGAAGATATCATCGAAGAGATCACGCGCGAAATTGCCCACCTGGATATCGTCGGGCAGGAGGAACGCGGCAAGGTCGTCGAGGAGTTCTACAACATCGCCCTGGCCCGGACCCATGTGAAACAGGGTGGGCTCGCGTACGCCAAGGTGCTCCTGCACAAAGCGCTCCCGGGGGACCAAGCCAAGGAAATAATGAATATCATCGAGCATCAGGTGCATCGCCAGCCCTTCTCCTTCCTCGCCAAGACGGATTCGGAGAACCTGATGACCTTTATCCAGGACGAGCATCCCCAGACGATCGCTTTGATTCTTTCCCACCTTACGTCGGCCAAAGCGGCGGATATCCTAGCGGGCTTGCCTCTGAACAAGCAGCTTGAAGTGGTGGCCCGGATTGCCACGATGGACAACACCAACCCGGAAGTCATCCGCGAGGTTGAGCAGGGGCTCGAGCTTCGCCTGTCGGGCATCATGTCGCAAACATTCCAAAAGGCCGGTGGAGTCGAGAACGTAGCCGAAATGCTCAATCTGGCCGACCGGGCGACTGAAAAGGGAATCCTCGAAGCGATGGAGGCCCAGGAACCCGATCTGGTCGAGCAGATCCGACGCTTGATGTTCGTTTTTGAGGACATCCTTCTGGTGAACGACAAAGGGATCCAGCAGGTGCTCAAAGAGGTGGAACAGGAGGATTTGTCCCTGGCTCTGAAAACCGCCAGCGAGGAGCTGCGCGACAAAATCTTCCGCAACATGTCCGATAGGGCTTCGCAAATGGTCAAGGAAGACATGGAATACATGGGTCCGGTCCGAATCAGCGACGTGGAGGGCGCCCAGCAGAAGATCGTCGACGCCGTGCGACGGCTCGAGGATGCCGGGGAGCTCATCATCTCCGGTCGTGGAGGAGAGAAGGAGATGATTGTATGACCGTATTTCGCGCCCAGGCGCATACTCCGAGTCCGGCGGTTTGGGCCGTGGATCGGCGCGGGAGGGGTAGCCGATGGGTGGCATCACCGCGCGCCGGCGCCCGCGGCGCGGGATGTTGCGGGCGGTGCTGCAATTCCGGCACTTTGCGCAGGGGATCCTCATGTCCACAGTGATTAAGGCCGGCATGCACGGCAAGGTGCTCAGGCGATTGACCACCGTGGATCTCGCCGACCACCTTTCGGAAGCGCGCCAGGTTATCGAGAACGCGCGACGCCAGGGCGCTGAAATCGTCGCCCAAGCGCATGAAACTGAAAAGCGACTTTACAGCGAGGCGTGTCAATCAGGCTATGAAAACGGTTATGCGAAAGGTCGAGAAACCGGCACCCTGGAGGGGCGCGAAGCCGCGCATGCAGAGGCCATCGAACGTTTCCAACGCGACCATGCCGACATCGTGTCGGACATGCGGCGCGTGGTCGAAGAGATGGACCGGATCAAGCAGGATCTGCGAATTGCCGCGGAACAGGATCTGTTGGATTTCGCCGTATTACTGGCCCGCAAGTTGACGTTCGCCATCGGGCGATTGAATCACGAGGCTGTGATCGAAAACCTGAAACGTGCCTTGGATCGGATCGCCTCCAGGACGGATGTGACCGTAAGGATTCACTCGGATGATCTGGCGACGATGACGACATTCGCGGAATCGACGCTGGACCGGGTACGGGCGGCCGCCGGGTTCTCGATCGTGGCGGACGATTCCATCGCTCCGGGCGGATGCATCGTGGAAAGCGAACGCACGGACGTGGATGCCAGTCTGGAAACGCAGGTTGAGGAAATGGTGTCATTGCTCACGCGGGGGCATACCGATCATGCCTGAACTGTTTCACGAACAGCGTCGTCTGATGGGACGGGCACAGACGCTTCGCGTGACCGGTCGGGTCGTGGAGGTCACGGGTCTGACCGTAGTGGCCGATGGGTTTCCGCTACCCGTGGGAACCCTGTGCGATATCCAACGCAATGCGGATGAACCCATAGCCGCCCAGGTGGTCGGCGCCCGCGCAAGTTGTGCCATCCTAATGACGTTGCAGGATCCGCTCGGCGTTGGCGTTGGGGATCGCGTGATCAGCCGCCCGGGTCGGCAGTATGTCCCCGTCGGTCGTCAGATGCTCGGATGTGTTCTGGATGGTTTCGGCCGACCGATCGGCGAGAAGACCACTTTCGCCGTCGAAGGACACTATCCGGTTTACGCGGAGGCGCCACCGCCGCTAACCCGGAAACCGATATGCAACGTCCTGCCGACCGGCATCCGCTCCATCGACGCCATGCACTCGCTGGGAGGAGGCCAGCGTTTGGGCATTTTCGCGGGAACCGGCGTCGGAAAGAGCATCCTCTTGGGCATGATGACCCGAAACACCGTCGCCGACGTGACCGTCGTGGCGCTGATCGGTGAGCGAGGCCGAGAGGTGGGCGACTTTCTGCGCAAGGATTTGGGCGAAGCGGGTCTGAAGCGGTGCGTGCTGATCGTGAGTACGTCCGACCAATCACCGGTGCTGCGCGTGCGGGCCGGGTTTGTCGCCACGGCGGTGGCTGAGTACTTCCGCGACCTGGGCAACGATGTTCTGCTGCTGATGGACTCGACAACGCGCATTGCTATGGCCCAGCGCCAGATCGGCCTGTCCTCCGGCGAGCCGCCGACAACGCGCGGCTACCCGCCCAGTGTGTTCGCCCTGTTTCCCAAGCTGTTCGAGCGATGCGGTCGAACGGATCGAGGCAGCATCACCGGGTTATACACGGTTCTCGTCGAAGGGGACGACATCAACGAACCGATCTCGGATGCGATTCGAGGGGTGTTGGACGGTCACGTGTGGCTGTCGCGCGACTTGGCCAACCGAGGGCACTACCCAGCCGTATCGGTGCTGGACAGCATCAGTCGGGCCATGAGCGACGTTGTGGATGCGGATCACCTTTCCGCCGCCGCCGAGGTCCGACGGGTTCTGGCCGTCTGGAACGACATTGAGGATCTGGTCAACGTCGGCGCCTACGCGGCGGGAACGAATGTGGAATTCGATGTAGCCGTGCGGATGAAACCGGCGATCGACGAGTTTCTTCAACAGCGTATTTCCGAACGAGCAGATTTCAAGGCGACGCGGCAAGGCCTGCTGGACTTGGCGGCGCAGATTGCGGCCGCCCGCAAGCCCTTGGAGAGCAAGGACGATCTTCGCTCTACGCCGCAACCGGTGGAGCCCAAGAGGTCCGTGCAAGAGGGTGGGGCAAGATCATCTTTGTCCAACCCAACCCACGCCGGATTGGCTAGTGCAACGTAACAAGTGAGCCCCTGACCGCCATGGCAAAAAGATTTCGATTCAGATTGGAGACGTTGCGGCGGATCCGCCAACAGGCGAGAGATCGTCAGCAGCGCACTCTGGCCGATGCTTTGCGCAACGTCGAGTCCGCCGGTCTACGACTCGCAACCGTTACGCAACAGGTCGAGGACGCCTCGGCGCACACGCGCGACGATCGGCAACAGGGAAGTCTCGACGTGGCCTCCATCCGCACGACTCAGTTATACCGCGGCTGGCTGGAGCAAAGGCTTACCCTGGAACGCACTGCGCTGGCTCGGACCACGGCCGAATTGGATACGCATCGCGCGAAGTTGGGTGAAGCCACCAAGAATCTCAAGGTGCTTGAAAACCTTCGGGATCGACAGTGGCGGCGGCATCGCGTTGAGGTCGCCCGCCAGGAGCAGGCCGAATACGACGAGATCGGGGCGCAACAGTATGCGCGCAAGCCGGCTGAGAATCTGCAAGAGCTTCAGGCATGATGACGAACCCGAGTGTCTTTCGCAGGGCGTACGATCTGGCGGCGCTGCTGGCCTTGCTGCACATGGTTGCGCTGGTCGGCGTGGGCGCATATCTGGTTGGCTCGGGAGCGATGAGCCTCGAGAGACTGCGGGGCGTGGTCGCGGTCCTGCGGGGCGAAGGCCCGTCGGACGAGGAGTCGGCCCAGGAGATGCCGGTGGAAACGGTCGAGCCGGAGTCAAGCGACCTCGCCGGGGCCGACGGCATCGATTCCCGGGATCAGCTTGAGATCCTGCGCCTCGAGGCGGCGCGCATCAAGGCCGTGCTGGATCAGCGACTTGCCCTGAACAACAGCATTATGCTGCGGGTGACGACGGAACGAAAAGCTTTTCAACGGGAACGTGCAGAGGCTGTCAAGCGCGAACAGACCGCGCAGTCGCGGCGGAACGAAGAGGGGTACCGGAAGCAAATCGAAATCTATGAAGGATTGGCGCCGAAGATCGCCGTTCAGCATCTGCTCGCCATGAACGACCCGGACGAGGCGGCTCGTATCCTGCTTGAAATGGAAGTGCGCAAGGCCAAGAAAATCGTCGAGGTGGCTAAGCGGGGGGATCAGTTGAGACAAATGCAAAGGATCCTCGAACGTGTCCGGGCGGTCGCTCCCGAACGTTCGAGCGATTTGGACCGGAGTGAAGGGTAGCTCAATCTGCGATGGTGGAATCCGCAACGACAATTCGGGAACCGGTGGCGAGCCCGCTCGAGGGCGCTCGCGACACGGCACGAAGGGATATGCAAAGAGTCTCTTTGGATTCCCGTTCGCCGAATGAACCGCGCTCGGACGACGGCCAGGCGCTCGGTGCGTTTGAAGCCTGGTTGGGCATGGCGCGAGTGGATCTTGGTCAAGTGATTCGTAGCGGCGGGATCGATCGAGCCTCACCAAGGCAAATGTTCGAAGCCGATCCCTCCAATGCCCATACACGGCGCATGGCTGATCTGAAGCAGGAGTTCCGCTCGGCGATGTCAGGCGAGTCGGGCGCGAGGGGGAAAAACGGCGCCGGTGTCGAGGTCCGTCCCTCAGGCGGGCTGAGTCATTCGGATCGTGCCGGTGCGACGCGCGGGTTCGGGCTGCAACCGGGAACCGGCAACAGCAATGGACTACACTCCGCCGGCGCGGAGGCACGTCTGGCATCGGCGGAATCACCCGACGCGGAGGCGATCCGGTCCGAACAGCGCCGGATTGGAACCTCCAAGATCAATGCGTTCTCTCGTATTCAAGAGGGCGGTGCGAGAGCGGGAAGCAACTCTCAGGCGGACCTTGCAGCCGCCCGCATGTACGGTGACGCGGCGGCTACCGCACGGGTTCAGGGAAGGGCATCCGGCGACGCTCGGAGCGCGCTGGCCCGGCAGATCGGTCAAGTCCTCGGCGCCGCACGATCCGGCTCCGTGGATTCGGCGCGCGCGGTGAATGCTTCGGCGACAACAGTAGATTCGCGCAGCGCGACCAATCAACCTAGGCAGGCCGCCCAAACGAAACCAACCCCCGAGAGTAGTGCTCATTTCGGAACAGATAGGGCCGGCAAGAGTGACGGCGTTACGCGGACGCCCTTTGATGAACTGGTTCGAACCATTCGACTCCAAACCGGCAAGAGATACTCGTCGGCCCGAATGACGCTCGATCCGCCTAGGCTTGGGAAAATGAAAGTGGACGTGCAGATGTCGGGCGATCGTGTTCGAATCGACGTGCGCGCGGAAACTGCTGAGGCTACCAAGCTGCTGCTGGATCGAACGGCGCGATTGAAGTCTGCGTTGGAATCACAAGGTTTCATCGTGGACCGACTCGAAGTGACGACGAACTTTACGGATCTGCCCGCACACTCCGCAACGCGGGCCGACCGACAGGATGTCGATTCGTCTCGGCGGGATCGAGGCTTCCTCTCCGCTCAGCCTGAGGCGCCGGGTGATGATTCGGCGGTCGAATCGGCGGAATCTCCGGCTACCGGAGGACTCTCAGGGAGTACGAGAGTCGCCATAGGACGATTGGATATCAGGGTTTGATAGTTCGGTGTGCAATGGAAGGACAAAGATGATCTTTGTCCCTCCATCGCAGGAGATTACCTATGGATCCCATTAACGCAACGACTCTGTTGGCCCCCACGAACGTCGCCAACACGGTCGAATCGTTGCCCGGACTGGGCAGCCAGGACTTTCTGAAATTGCTGGTGGCGCAACTGACCAACCAGGATCCGCTGGATCCAACCAGCAACCAGGAGCTCTTCCAACAGATTGCCTCCATCCGCGAAATCGAGCTCTCGACCACGTTGACGGATTCGCTGCGCACGCTCACCGGGCAGCAACGATTTTCGTCGGCCTCGTCGTTGATCGGGCAATACGTGACCTCGCTACCGGGCCCGAACGGCCTGGAGGATCGAGGTGTCGTGGTCGGTGTGCGCTTCGCGGTGGATGGCCGGCCGATCCTTCTGCTGGGAAGCGGGGCTGAGCTTCACCTCGAACGGCTCAGCACCATCGAGTTACCGCTTCGGGCCGGTGAGGCGTTGGTCGGGCAGAAAATCACCGGAGTGGACCGACGCGACCCATCCGATCCGCGAGCCGTGGACGGCGTTGTGACCGGAGTCCGTTTGAATGAAGGCGGTGAAGTCGTGCTCGAGCTGGACAGCGGTGACGATCTCAGGCTTGCAGACGTCATGACGGTAACCGACGTGGTTACCGCGTAAGAACACCTTGGCGGGCATGGCCCGCACCACCGGGGAGAACCCAGCGATGTCATTAACCTCAGCCATGATGGTCGGCTATACGGGGATTCAGAGCAACAGCGTCGGCGTGGATACGGTCGGTAACAACCTCGCCAATCTCAACACGACGGCGTTCAAGGGCCAACGAACGACGTTTGAGACCCTCCTGTACCGAACGATCAGCGAGGGCGAGGCGCCCAGCGCCACCAGCGGGGGAACGCTGCCGAGGCAAATCGGCACGGGTTCCGTAGTGGCTTCGGTCCAACGCAATTTCACGCAGGGTGGACTGAACAGCACCGGCGTAGCCAGCGATCTGGCCCTCAACGGCGACGGATTCTTCATCGTTCAGGACGCCAACGGTCAACAGCTCTTTACACGCGACGGCGCGTTTCGGTTGGATGCGAGCCAGACGTTCGTGACCGCCGGGGGAATGCCCGTTCAGGTGTTCGCGGCTGCCGACGACGGGACGATTCAGACCGGCACGTTGTCGAACCTGGTCATCCCGCTGGGCAGCGCCAGCCAGGCGGTGGCCACCACGCAGGTGATTATGGATGGCCGGCTTGACCCGAGCACCAGCCAGGCGACCCAAGGCGCACTGCTGGTGTCTCAGCCGTTGGTGACGTCCGGTGGAGCGCCGGCCAGCGCGGGCACAGCCTTGACCGATCTGGTCAACGCCGAGGGGATTGCTTCGTTCAACGTCGGCGACGAAATACGGATTCAGGCGTCCAAAGGCGGTGTGGCCACGACGCCCTCAACCTTCATTGTCGGAACGAGTGGAAACACGCTCGGCGATCTGGCAAGTCATCTGGAATCGGTTCTCGGAATCAATACGGACGCTGACGTCGCGGGTACGCCGGGCGTGAGCATCGCGGACGGCCCCGACCCGCCGGCGGGTAGTCTCGTCGTCGCCTCCAACCAGGGCCAGATCAATGCGATCCGCCTGGACGCCGGGTCGATTCTCAACACGACCGGATCGGTCGCGGCGCCGCTAACCTTTGCCACGCAGGCCGAAGCCGCCGGCGGTGGGCTCACGACCACTTTTGGCGTGTTCGATTCGCTGGGCAATCTGGTTGAAGTTCGGGTCCGGCTGACGCTGGAATCCAAATCAGCGGACGGAACGACCTGGCGCTTTCTGGCAGAGTCCGCCAGTGACAGCGACTTGTCGCCGGTGCTGGGAACGGGCACGATCATCTTCGATTCCAACGGGCAGTTCGTCGGCGCAACGGGCACGGATCTGGCCGTTGATCGCGACGGCGCCGGTTCAACGAGCCCACTGCAAGTTACTCTCGATTTCAGCAATTTGACGGGGTTGGCCAATTCCAACGGTTCGTCCCAAGTCATCATGGCCAGCCAGAACGGCGCGCCTGCCGGCGTGATGCAGGCCTATCGCATCGAGGACGACGGAACGGTCCTCGGGCTCTTCTCGAATCAACAGGAGCAGGTGCTCGGACAAGTTGCGGTGGCGACGTTCGTGAACAACGAAGGCCTGCTCGCCCAGGCCAAGAACACTTTTGTGGCCGGGCCGAACTCCGGCGATCCGAGCATCGTGGCGCCGCAGACCGGCATTGCGGGAAGCGTCGTTTCGGGAGCGTTGGAGCAGAGCAACGTCGAGATCGCGCGCGAGTTCATCAACCTCATTACCTACTCGACTGGAATCTCCTCCGCCAGCCGGGCGGTGCGGGTGGCGGACGAGCTGTTGCAGGAGCTGCTGTTGCTGGCACGTTGAACATGATCACCTTAACCCGACTGGACAAACGCGTCATCGTTTTGAACGCCGATTTGATCAAGATGATCGAGGCCACTCCGGACACGATCATCACGTTGATCAACGGGGATACGATGTTGGTGCAAGATTCGGTGGACGAAGTGGTCCGTAGGGCCATCGACTACCAGCGCCAGGTGCGTGGCTTTCAGGTTGTGTGAGGAAGCAGGGGTTATCGGCACCGGCGCCCAAGGTGTTTCCTCATGCCGCCGGACGCGCTTAACCGTCCGTCGCCGGTCGGTCGATAGCAAAGGTGAAGGGTCCAGGTGCGCCAAGCGTTCAGCGCTTCGACGCCCTGAGGGTTGATGGTAGCCCCATGGATATCGCAACGTTTATTGGACTTATCTCCGGGACGGTCCTGCTGCTATGGGCCATCATGGGCAAGTCCGATATTGGCGCCTTTATCGACACCGGTTCGTTCGCGATCGTCCTGGGCGGTGCGACCAGCGCCGCGCTGATCAGTTTTCCGATCAAGAATCTCTTGGGGTTGGCCAAGGTTCTGAAACACTGTTTCTTCAGCAAGCCGCAGAACCCGACGGAACTGATCGCCGACATGGTCAAGTATGCCGAGGTCGCCCGGCGCGAAGGGATCCTCGCACTGGAAAACGTGACGGGGGAGATCAAGGATCCGTTTCTGGTCTCCGGCGTGCAAATGGCCGTCGACGGCACCGACCCGGATCTGATCGAAAACATCATGATGAATGACCTTGAAACCATCGAGAGTCGTCACGCGGAGGGTAAGGCGCTGTTCGAAAATGTCGGCCGATTCGCCCCGGCGTTCGGCATGATCGGGACGCTCATAGGCCTGGTCATCATGCTTCAGAACATGGATGATCCATCGGCGATCGGTCCGGCGATGGCGGTGGCGTTGTTGACGACGCTGTACGGCGCGGTGCTTGCCAACCTGGTGGCGCTGCCCCTGGCGGACAAGCTCGGCCTGCGAAGCCGCCAGGAGCTGCTCCTGAAAATGATCATCATCAAGGGCGTGATGTCCATCCAGTCCGGCGACAACCCGCGAGTCGTTGAGCAGAAGCTCAAGACCTTCCTGCCGTACCGGATGCGTAGTTCGGATGAGGCGGAATCCAAAGCCGCGTGAGTGAACCGTTATGGCGCGATCCAAGAAAGTACGGAAGGGGCCGGAGGGCGCCCCGGAATGGATGGTGACCTACGGCGACACCATGACGCTGTTGCTGTGTTTCTTCGTCATCATCGTCTCGATGAGCGAACTCAAGGAGGACGAGAAGTTTCAGAAGGTCATGGAATCACTTCGGGCGGCGTTCGGCGGGTACCAGGGTTCGGTCGGGTCGGTTCCGATTGCCAACGTGCCGACCAACGCATTGATCGCCAAACTGCTCGAACTGGAATCCCCCATACTCACCAAGAACAAAGGAGATTCCGACGAGGAGGGAATCCACGGCAAGAAGTTCCGCGTGACCAACGTACGAGACGGGTTGGAAGTGGTCGTGGGTGGGCGCATTACGTTCGATCGTTTCAGCGCCACGCTCCTGCCGGAAGGGCGGGATCTGATCGCCAAATCAGCCGAACGGCTGCGCGGCTACAACACCAAGATCCTGATTCGCGGGCACGCGACGCACGAACCGCTGCCCGAGGACTCGATGTATCAGGACGCCAACGCGTTGTCGTATGCCCGCGCGCGGGCGACTGCGCAGGAGCTGGAGAACAGTGGCGTACGCCGAGTGCGGATGTTGTTGGTAGCCGCCGGGGATACCGAGCCCCTCGTGCGGCAGGCTTATACCGAGCGGCGACGGGCGATCAATCGTCGGGTCGAAATTCTTGTGACCGAGGAACTGATTGAGGAATATTCAGGCTCGAACCTGACCGACAACCTGGAGACGAACGATAATGGCCGATGAACAGGCGCCGGAAACCACTACCGAAGCACCCAAGGCGAAACGACGATGGTTGCCCATAATCGTGGTGGCCGCAATCATGCTGGGGGAGGGAGCCGCGATTTTCATCCTGGCTAGTGCGATGAAGTCCGGGCCCGCAGCCGCTCTGGCCGGCGAGGGTGCAGGATCGTCTGGTACCGGGCCAGGCGCCCGGAACAAGCTGGTCGAAGTAGCTCTGGCCGAATGCCGTCCCAGCAACAAGATGTCCGGAAAGTTTGTAACCTTCCAGATCCGTGTATTAGGGCTGGTAGCGGCTGAAGACTTCGAACGCGCCCAGGAGCTTGTCGAGTCCAGGAAGGCCCGCCTCGAAGACGGTGTCAATATTGTTATCCGCAGCGCCGAGCCCAAGCAGCTTAATGAGCCCGATTTGAGCACCCTGCGCCGCCGCCTCAGGCAGGAGTTCGGGCGCATTTTTGACGATCCTGATCTGATCAAGCAAGTTTTGATTCCCTCCATGCTGCAATCCGGTCCCGGGGTTTGAGTATCGATCGGACCGCGCATCCTCCGATAGTAACCCGGTGATGGTTCAGTCGTGAGCCGCCGTCAGAAGGATGCGACCGGTGGTGGAACCTGCCAACCCTAAAGATCAACCCGACGCCGCCGGCTCCGGCGGTGACCCGGGTGTGAACCAGTCGGATATCGACGCCTTGCTCGGTGCCGCAGAGGAAGCGGCTGCGCCGTTGGGAGAGCCTCAGGCCGAACCGACGCAGAGCCAGTCGGATATCGACGCCATGTTCGGCGCTACCGAGGAATCGGCTGCGCCTTCCGGCGACACTCAAGGCGTCGAAACCGAAAGCCCGCCCCCGGATACGCGCGTCGATACGCTCGGGCGCCCGTTCGATGAGGCGGCGGCGGCCATGCAGGCCGCCATCGAGGAGGAGCAGGCGAACGCGAAAGCGTCTTCCGGTAGTGCCGCCCCGCCGCAGGCCGCGCCAGCCGCCGCTCCGACGCCGCTCGACAGCCGTCCGTTTGACCTGCCGGAGATCGGGACGACGGACGCCGTGGGTATCGACGCCAAACGCGTCACGATGCTCAACGACGTGAAGCTCCAGGTCAAGATCGAGTTGGGCCGCACACGAATGCTTGTTGAGGACGTTCTCCAGCTTGGAGAAGGGAGCGTGGTGGAGTTGGACAAACCGGCCGGCGACCCTGTAGAGGTGTTTGTCAATGACCGCCTGGTTGCACGAGGCGAAGTTCTGGTGCTCAACGACAATTTCTGCGTTCGGATCAGCGAGGTGCTGGAATCCGACCCGCACCGCGTGAGTACATAGTCCGGTGAACTGCCACGCGCCCCGGGGTGCTCTGGTGCTGCGTTACGCATTAACCCATGAGTGGAATGACCTACCGACACCGTTGGCAGGTCGGGGCGTTGTGTGGGATGCCTCGTGCGTCGGCGTGAGCAGTTCCTGCGCTCGGAAAACATCTGACAGATATTCATTTATCAGAGGAGGGGCGGCAGAGCCGTTATGGATGGGCGAGTGAAGACCAAGAAGCGGTGCCACCGTTACGTACTGCTGTTGACGCTGATCGTGACGGGTGCGGCGGACGCTTGGGCTGACGGTCCGCCGCCATTGGGGCCTCCGGTGGAAGTGGCATCTACTTCCAACCAGGCCGTTTCGATTGAAGATGCCAAGGATCGCGTATCCGAACCGCTCGACCGGTCTTCGCCGCCATCCGAGCCTTCAGGGGAGCGGCAGCCGGACAAGAAGGCCCATGAATCCGATCGAGGGCCATCGCTGAAAAGCGGAAAGAGCCTGTCGTCTTCTTTCCGTGCCGCGCCCCGGGCGGCGCGTCGTAGTTCGTCGAGCGTCAAGCCGCGTCGTCCCGCGGATCGAGAAACGCCCTGGTATCGTTCCGGCGTGGGTGCGCTGGCCATCGTGCTCGTAGTGGTCGCCGGAGGGTATTGGCTGGTGCGCCGCTATCTTCCGTCTGCGCGGCCGACGGGAAGCAATGCCCTGCGAATCGTGGCCCGAACGAGCGTCACTCCCAAACATCACTTGGCGCTTGTCCAATTGGGGCGCCGTTTTGTGTTGGTGGGCGTATCGGGTGATCGGTTGCAAACCCTTTCCGAGGTGACGGAAACCCAAGAGGTGGCTGAGGTGGCCGCCCAAACCGGCGCGACTCTGGCGGGCCGGCCCGGCGGTTTCGACGATCTGCTGGAGAAAGAGGCGGCTGACTATCACGAAGATCCCGACGCGGACGACGCGGAGGATCTCGCTCTGGCGTCGCGAACGCCGACGCAGGCGGGTTCCGCGCAAGCCGGCAAGCCCGTAGCGGACCTGTTGGACAGGCTGCGAGCCCTGCAATCGAAGTAGTGTCAGCGTCGCCTGGAGGCGGCGTAGCTTGGAAGCGCGATGGAGCAGCGCATGAGATTCGAGCATGGAGGCTCATCCAGCACGCAGGGTGCGGCATCGGTTCCGGTGCGCCCGCGTGTGGCTGCTCAACGTGCGCGTAGCCTGAAAGCGGCGGTCACGATCGCCCTCCTTCACATCTGCCTTGCGACGGGCATAACCCAAGCCCAGGTCGCGTCGCCCGCGTCATCCGGTCCCGGCGCACCGATTGACAACCCTCTCGGCATTCCCGACATCCGAAATTTGCTCCCGTCTGCGACGAGTGGGGAAGGCGTCAGCGCCACGCTGCAGATTCTCGTTCTATTGACCGTTCTGACCCTGGTGCCGTCGATTCTGGTAATGACCACGGCCTTCCCGCGCATCATGATCGTGTTGGCTTTGCTGCGGCAAGCGGTGGGAACGCCGCAGTTGCCTCCAGGGCAGGTCCTGTTGGGTCTGTCGCTGTTCGTCACGATTTTGGTGATGACACCTACGTGGCAGAAGATCTACGC
Organism: Planctomycetota bacterium; assembly: GCA_022563615.1. GTDB lineage: Bacteria > Planctomycetota > Phycisphaerae > UBA1845 > UBA1845 > JADFMZ01. Next base: position 3,679 of record JADFMZ010000023.1, on the reverse strand, counting down.
GCAGGCCGCCATTCCCTACTTCGACAGTCAGATGGGACAGGCCGCCGCCTTCGAGATCGCGGGCAGCCACATGAAGGACTTCATGTACCGTCAGATCGATCGAGCCGGCAATCACGAGGACATCTACCTCTTCCTCGAGTACACCCAAGACCGGGAGATTTCGCGTGAGGAACCGGTCGATCCTCAGGCGGTTCCCCTGACCGTGATGGTTCCGGCGTTCATGCTCAGTGAGCTCAAGACGGCCTTTATCATGGGCTTTCGGGTGTATCTGCCGTTTCTGGTGATCGATATGGTGATCGCCACGATTTTGCTTTCCATGGGAATGATGATGTTGCCTCCAGTGCTGATTTCGCTGCCGTTCAAGCTGCTGTTATTCGTGCTGGCCGATGGATGGCACCTGGTGGTCGAAACGCTCTTGTTCAGCTTTGTCTAAGACTCTATCCCAATAAGTGTGGCACGGGTTTGTAACCCGTGCGTTTCACCGGTTGAAGCCGGTACCACCGGTTGAAGCCGGTACCACCGGTTGAAAACCGGTGCCACAATGGTTCATGGGATTGGCTCTAACGGGAGGATCGGATGGAACTGGAAACCGCGCTGGCGTTGGGCCGGAACGCGTTTTGGATGGCCTTGATTACATCGGCGCCGGTGCTCTTGATCGGGCTGGTGGTGGGACTCATGATTTCGCTGTTTCAGGCGGTGACCCAGCTACAGGAACAAACGTTGACGTTCGTTCCGAAGATCGCAGCTATGGTCGTCGCCGCCGCCATTTTCATCCCCTGGGTGGCGGAACAGATGGTCTCCTACACCAAAGAGATGCTGGGCGGCATGCCGTGGTGATGTCGCCTGCGGTCGTCGTCGGTCCTCCATTGGAAATTTGTTGAGGTGATCTGTTGCCCTGGTTGTCCTTTGACATTCTGTTGGCTTTGCCGGTGTACGCCCTGGTGTTGTTCAGGATTTCCGGCCTGATGCTGACGGCGCCGATATTTGCGAGTCGGATCATCCCCTTGCGAATTCGCGGTGCGCTGGTGATCGTGCTGGCGGCGATGATGTTTCCCCTTCTGCGCTCCCAGGCGCCGGCTGGGCTTACGCTTACCATGGCGCTACTGGGTGGGGTTTCCGAACTGATGATCGGGGTGATCATCGGGCTGAGTCTGTCCATATTCATCATGGCGGCTGAGGTCGCCGGCACCATCGTTGGTCAACAGGCTGGCCTTGCCCTCAGTCGTGTCGTGGACCCGACGCAGGGCCAGCAAACCTCCGTGATGGGTCAACTCTACACGCTGACGCTCATGCTGCTGTTTCTCCACGTCGGGGGACATCGGGCCACCATGGCGGCATTGCTTGACACCTACGAGGTCATTCCGCTGCTTTCGTTTCGCGTCGACGAGTCGGCCGTGCTGCTGCTGATCGAGATGCTGACGGCGGCCTTCATGCTGGGCATACGCCTGGCTGGACCCGTGCTCATCGCGCTGTTCCTGACGGGAACATCCCTGGGGTTCCTATCGCGGACCATGCCCCAGCTCAACATCCTGACCGTAGGTTTCACCTTGCGAACGCTTACGGCGCTTGCGGTGGCCGGGGTAGCCCTGAGTGCCAGTCAAGACACGCTGGTGAATGCGATCTTCGATGCGCTGGGCACGGTTCGTATGAGTTTCGGGCTCGACCCTGAGCCTATGGAATGGACGGACTGATGGCGGCGGATAAAGACGAAAAGACTGAACCCGCAACCCCTCGGCGTCGCCGCGAGGCACGCACCAAGGGGCAGGTGGCGCGCAGCCAGGACTTGGTCGCGGCTGTGTTGCTGGTGACGGCGTTTCTGGGGATGCAATTCCTGGGGCCGGGGATCTGGCGAAATCTGTCGGGGATTCTGACGGCCGCGCTGTCTAGTGACTCGCCGATGGATCTGGAAGAAAACCTTCACTTCGCGGCGGTGGCCGCCGTCGAAACGGGCAAGAGCATAGCGCCGTTCCTGATCCTGCTGTTTCTGGCCATCATCGCTACGCTCTACGCGCAGGTGGGTTTGCTGTTTACGCTCCAACCGCTGGTTCCCAGCTTGAGCAAAATCAATCCATTGAACGGAATCAAGCGGTTGTTCTCGATCCGATCGGTGATGACGGCTTTGATCAACTTCGGCAAGCTCCTCGTCGTCGGCACCGTAGCCTACGTGACGATGCAGGCCGGCGCCGCCGCGATCGTCTACGCCGTCACGTTCAGCATTTACGACCTGGTTCCACTCGTATCCTCGTTGATGTTCGATCTGGGCATCAAGTTGGCCGTCGCCCTGCTCATTCTGGCGCTGCTGGATTTCGCGTGGCAGCGGTATCGACATGAACGGGATCTGCGTATGACCAAAGAGGAGGTCAAGGACGAGATGCGCAGTATGGAGGGCGACCCCCAGATCAAGCGGCGGCGCCGCCAGGTTCAATTACAGCTTGCGATGCAACGTCTCGGGAAGGACGTGCCGACCGCCGACGTCATCGTGACCAATCCGACGCACGTGGCGTTGGCCATCCAATATGACGCCGACACGATGAGCGCTCCGAAAGTGGTCGCCAAGGGCGCCGACTACGTGGCTTTGCGAATCCGCCAGATTGCGTCTGAGTTCGGCATCCCGATTGTCGAGCGGAAGGCCCTGGCGCGCGCACTGTACGATTCGGTCGAAGTGGGTCAGTACATTCCGGAACGGTTCTATCAGGCGATCGCGGAGATTCTGGCCTATATCTATGAGCTGACCGGACAGTCGGTTCCGGCGAAACGCGAACCGGTCCTGGTGTGATCTTTGCGGGTAATTCATGACGCTGGCTGATCAACTGACAACACAAGTATCGACCCGCCTGGGCAAGTACCAGGGGCTGTTGCTGCCCATGGCCACTATGTCCCTGATCCTGGTCATTCTCATCCCGTTGCCGACCTCGCTGATGGATTTTCTTCTGCTGGTCAACATTACGCTCTCGGCGGTCATACTGCTGACGGTCATGTACGTGCCGCGTCCGCTGGATTTCTCGTCTTTCCCGTCGCTGCTGCTGGGAGCGACGATGTTTCGGCTGGTCCTCAATACTGCCACGACCCGTCTCATTCTTACCAACGGCGAAGCGGGCACGGTCATTCGGACGTTCGGCGAGTTCGTCGCCCAAGGGTCGTTGGTGGTGGCGATCGTCATCTTCGCCATCATCGTGGTGATTCAATTCGTGGTCATTACCAAGGGGGCGACGCGTATCGCCGAGGTGGCGGCGCGATTCACCCTCGACGGCATGCCCGGCAAGCAGATGGCCGTCGATGCCGACCTCAACGCCGGCGTCATTACCGATGAGGAAGCCAAGACGCGCCGGGCCGACATCACGCGCGAAGCCGACTTCTACGGTGCGATGGACGGGGCCAGCAAGTTTGTTCGAGGCGACGCAATCGCCGGCATCGTGATCACGGCGATCAACATCGTGGGCGGGATCTACGTCGGTCTGGTCGAGCAGGATATGACCATCTCCGATACGCTGCGTAAGTACACGATCCTCACAATCGGAGACGGGCTGGTGTCGCAGATTCCCGCGTTCATGGTGTCCATTTCCGCGGCGATGATCGTGACGCGATCGGCGGAAAAAAAGGCGATGGGCGAGGAAATACTGGGGCAGCTCATGAGCCAGCCGGTGGCCTTGACTCTGACGGCAGGATTCCTGATGGTCCT
>JADFMZ010000284.1 GCA_022563615.1 Planctomycetota bacterium | reverse complement strand
GCATATCCGGTCGTCCACAAGCGCACTCCCTGACGTTCATCCGCCGTTGCGGCTTCGCACGCGTCGGCCTAGGATCCACGCCGGTCCGATCTAGGGTGCTCTCCCGGGTACATTACGCGATTTGACACGTTACCTCTAGTGGCGGTACGCTCGAGTCTAGCCCGGAAAGGGATGAATCAACGTCATTGTGGGAACCTGCGAGGGGTGGCCCATCGAACCTCGTCGAGAGCGGCCTGATGCTCTGTCCGGCTTGCAAAGATAGCGATAACAAGGTGATCGACTCCCGCCTGACGGAAGGTGGCGCCGCCATCCGCCGTCGGCGGGTTTGTCAGGCCTGCGGACGGCGTTTCACAACGAAGGAACGCGTGGAGGAAGAGCTGCGCGTCACGGTGATCAAAGCGAGCGGCCAACGCGTACCCTACAGTCGTGACAATATTCTCAAGGGCGTCGAGCGGGCCTGCGTGAAGGTGAACATCGCGGAACAGCAGTTGCAGCAGCTTGTCGACCGGGTCGAGGAAGACGTGTTCGCAAACCATGAACGGGATGTGACCACGGAGCAGATCGGTGGATACGTCGGCCGACATCTCCGGCAATTGCATCCCGTAGCCTATGTTCGGTTCATGAGCGTTCATCGCAAGTACAACTCCGTAGATGAGTTTATCGAGGAAATCACCGACGTTCGACATCGCGCCGCCCACGACAACCCGACGCAACAATCGCTATTTGAGGGGTAGCGAGAACGCTAAGAATGATTGAAGGTTGCAAGGTTGAAGATTGCAAGATTGAAGATCAGGAATCTCGTCTGGTGAGATGAAAAAGGATGATGGCCTCTGCCGCATGGATTCATGGATGGGCAGGATGATTGGCCGGCAGCAAGACGGTTTGCCGTTGTTCCTGTTTCAATCGTCGGGGGTCCGTCGTCGCATTCGAGAACGTGCGTTACTCTTTGACATCGGCTGGCGCGCCAGCAGGCGAAAGTGACCGCCGCAGGTGGTCGAGTTCCTGGCTGTCGGGCATCATCTCTTTGGCCCATTGCAAGAACGGCCGGGCGTCTTCGACGGCCAGACCCATTTCGAGAGCTTTGTGAAGGTGGTCCGCTGCCGCCCGGGCGTCGCCGGCATGGACGGCCAGTTCGGACGCCAATCGATGAGCGATCATGTCGTCCGGATCAAGCTCGATCGATCGCTGGATCCAGCGCCGTAAGGCCGAAAGCATCTCCTCCGCGAGCTTTGCAGAACCTCTTGCATTTGCACGTAAGTAAAGGGATTCGCACAGTTGCCGGTAACGAAGCGCGAGCCGTCGCCGAACGACATCGTCAGCAAGATTCCGCTCCGCAAGATCCTGAAGCGTTTGCCCAGCCAAATCCTCCTGCGCGGCGGCCAGGTAATAATCAACCATTCGCTGTTTCGCCGCTCGTCGAAGTTCCCGCCCTTCGCGAGAATGCGGGGCGATGGCGATCGCTCGCTCGGTGTTTTCAATCGCAGGCGTCGGGTCGGTCGGCTGATCGAAAAACAGGCAGTCAGCCAACTCGACGTATGCACTGGCTGCGCCCAGAGGCGCCGTCGCGGCCAGCGATTCATAACCCTTCACCGCCAGTTGGAGCGTTCGGGCGGCGGCTTCATAGTCACCGCGCATGAAAGAGATGGCGGCGGCCAATCGCAATCGCTCCGGCGCCCACTCACCGACGCCTTTGTCTGTTTCCTCTGTGGACGACGCCCCCGTCAACACCTTTCGAGCCTCTTCGACCAGAACACCAAAGGCCGGATCGAACTGCGGGTTTGAGGCAAGCGTGGAGAGCAGTTCGACAAACTCCCGAGGCATTCGCTGGTGACGCAGCGGCCTCGCAAGTAGGTCGATGATCTCGGGGAGGCTCAAATCCCGCCCCGCCACACGGACGTAGTCCAGCGCGACCCACGGGTTGAACGGTTGACGAAGCAACTCGCGTCGGATGGCGTCGGCTGCGTACTTGATGAACGGGGCGCTGTCCGCCGGGGGACTCCCGCGATCATCGCCATCCGTTCGCTTTAGGGTTAACGCGGCGCGGATCCGCGTAAGGGCTTCGACGTTTCGCGCCTGGGTCAGGTTGATGGCATATTCGAGCCGGCCCTGGTTAATGAAACCCTGACAACGCGACACCAGCTCCTTGAGCTGGTGGCTGCCCTCCATGCAATAGGCCTCGCTAAGTTGCAGATCCTGACCGGCCAGTTCGAGCAAACGGCGGTCGGGTGGTTCCTTGCTGAGTGCGCGGTGTTCGCGGTCCAGGGCTCGCTCCTGCACCTGACGGGCCGCAAGTAGGTGGACCTCGCCAAGCCGAAACAGGTGGGTCAATGCCCGTTGCGGGTTGAGCCTGGCCGTCGAAAGTCCGGCGAGTTCAATGGCTTGATCAAACTCCCCTTCTCGCATCCGCTCATCGGCGAGGTAGGAGTTTCGGGCGGCCCGCCAATCCTTTTGCACGATGGCGAGCGTGGACAAAGCGATCACGACGCCGACCAACCCGGCTGCGGCGCGCCGGCCCGGACCGGCACAAAGCCTGGCGACCAGATTCGATCTGCCGCCGGCCGAGGCTGCCCAGGTTAATCCCAACACGGTGAAGAACAGGACTGGAACGCCGCTGACCCGCAGCCCCACGCCGAACGTTTCTTCCACGCATAGTCCAATTAGGGCGCCCATTAATCCGATCAGCGCCCACCGGTCTCGACGTGACGGCAGCCCAACGAGCGCCAACATGCCGGCTCGAACCGCCAGCAACAGCGACGCCACCATCAGGACAATTCCCACCGAACCGAGGTCAGCCATCACCTCCAACCATTCGTTGTGGGCGTGTGCGATCCGAGCCCCGAAGACCAGTGGATCCTGAAGCACGTCTTGGATGACATGGAAATCCCCATGGAGGACGAACCCTCCCTGGCCGTGACCCACGAACGGTTTTTCCTGAAACATGCTCCAGGCATATTTCCAGGCGTACATGCGGAAGCGGAGGGTGGCGTCTCGACCCGTGGGTGAAGATGCATCCGCCGCAGCCGAAAGGTAGATCCAGCCGACCACCGTCGCCGCAAGCACCAGCACGACGGGAACGGTTTTCCAACGGCCCCGCAGGACGAAAAAAAGAACCGCCAATAGGCCGAACACCAATCCCACTCCGGGGCCTCGGGAATCCGCCAGGCGAAACGCCCAAAGGCAAACCGCCACGGCGCCAACCACCAACGTGATCAAGCCTATGCGTCGCAGCCGACCGGAGCGGTTTCGGTTGAAGAGCTTTTCACCGATAAAGGTCAGACCGAGAACCACGCCGGGGATCAGACAGGCAGCCAGAAAGTTCGGATTGCCGAACGGAAACATGGCCCTCAGCACAGGGTTGCGGTCATGGTAATACCAAACGGCAATGATGGCCGTTAGGGCGGCAATTCCAATCAGAACGCTCGATCCGATCTTTGCGGCGGCTGGATTCAGGCCGCAGCCCAAGCCGAACGCCCAAAGCACCTGGATGGCCAGCAAAATACTCCCCCCGACCGCCAGCCCCGGGTCGGTTGACCACCGGCTGCTGGCGAACGACCAAAGCAGATAGAGGCCGAGCAAAACCTGCGACGCCACGAGCGGAGCAACATGAACCGCCGGCCGCTCTTGATCCATCTCTGCGAGGTAGGGTGGATCGGATGTGGAGCCGGAAACCGACGCCGTGTCCGAATCATCCTGGAGGTCGTCGCGTCGTCCGCGCATCAGGAGCGTGACACTCAGGATCAGGATGGCCAAACCGGACCCGAGGCCCAGGAGGTAGTTCTTGACCTCGCCCGGGGGATCTGTGGCAAACTGAAAATTCAGGCACAGGAGTTGAACGACCGCGCGCAGGGGCGACTCTTCATGCCACTCAATGGCGCCCTCCATGAGCCGACCAGACTCGGCGCTGAGCAGAAGCGAACCGCCACCGACGACAACTACAACCAGGCCGATCAGCGCAATGTGCTGGGGGCGAAGCGCTCTCGAATCCTGGCTCCCCGGAACACTCATCAGCGCGAAAGGTCTCCGGCGAAAGTTCTTACTCGGAAGCGCCGCGCTGTGCGGTCCACACGATGTCGGGAACGCCGGCCCGATGGTTCGCGCGCCGCGCGAGGACGAACAGAAGATCGCTCAGGCGGTTCAAGTAGACGATCAAACATTGATCCACGGGTTCCTGCTCTCCCAGGTCCACGACCACCCGTTCGGCGCGGCGGTTAATCGTTCGAGCCAGGTGAAGCGCCGCGGCGGTGGAGGTTCCGCCCGGAAGAATAAAATTTCGCAAAGGCGGTGTCTCGTCAGTCGCGGCGTCAATCCATTGTTCGAGCCGGTGCACGTGGCTCTGGTCAATCCGTGGTTCATCAGACTTTTTGCGGAGCGTAGCCAACTTGGCCCCGAGCATGAACAGGTCCGATTGAATCCGCCGGAGCGTCGCAGTAAGCTCGTCGTCGTCACAACCGCTGAGCGCGACCCCGATGGCGGCGTTCAACTCGTCCACCTCTCCATACGCCGTGACCCTCAGGTTGTTCTTGAGCACCCGCATCCCGCCCATTAGTTGGGTTGTGCCGTCGTCGCCGGTCTTGGTGTAAAGCTTCATGGACGTATGGTCTCCGATCCCAAGGTTGTCGCTAAAGTCAAGAGTATAGTACGGACCGGCTCAAGAAACAGCGCCTCAGAACGAGTAGCTTGGGATGGGGTGCGTGACACTTTAGGCGGGGATGATCGACGTTGCGTAGACGGGCGACATCTTCCGCGTGCGGGTTCTGCTCTTTGCCCTGAAAGGGCACAATAGGACAGCCCAGGGCAACGCCCT
>JADFMZ010000283.1 GCA_022563615.1 Planctomycetota bacterium | reverse complement strand
CCTTAATCTGCGGGTGTGCCACTGCTCTTGAGCAGTGTCGAAAGCAATTGCCGCCCGTTTGTGGACACTGCTCAAGAGCAGTGGCACACGGCGAACAACCCGCAAAATTAGCTGTGACGATGCACTAGTCTTCAGCGTTGCAGCATCGCAATGATGGCGTCCAAATCGGCTGGGGCATCCACGGGTGGATTGGCCAGCGCGCGCTGTGGTGCATCGTCTCGTCTTTGGTCATGGTAATCAACGGTCGCGTTGGCGTCTTTCAAACTGTGGCCCGTTAGAATGCACACCACGCGGTCGGAGCGGGAAATCACCTGTTCAGCCAGCAACGCGCGCAGGCCGGCGATCGAAGCACCGCCGGCGGGTTCACATCCGTAACCGTACCGTCCGACCAGGGCCTTGCCGTCCAGGATGGCTTCGTCGGGCACTTGCCGCACGACGCCGTCCATCGCCTCCAGGCTTCGTAAGGCTTTAATCAGGTTGACGGGCTGGCCGATCTCGATGGCGCTGGCCACCGTGCGCGCCCGGCGTCCCTCGGAGTTCATCCGGTCGAAGTGGGAGTCGATCGTTTGCAGATCGACGGCTCCTCCGTGAAATCGCAAACCGTGCTCGTTGTAGAGTTCAAAGAGCGTGTTGGCGCCGGTGGCGTTGATGATCGCAAGGCGCGGGACACGAGAAACCAGGCCAAGCTCGCGCAGTTCGATGAAGGCTTTTCCAAACGCGCTGCTGTTGCCGAGATTCCCGCCGGGAACGATGATCCAGTCGGGCGTCTCCCCATCCAGTCCTTCGATCACGCGGTAGATGATTGCTTTCTGGCCCTCGATCCTGAACGGGTTGACCGAGTTCATCAGGTAGAGTCCGAGCCGGTCGGCTGATTCCCGCACGAGCTTCATGCAGGCATCGAAGTCGCCTTGGATTCGGATCGTACGCGCCCCGAAGTCGAGGGCCTGGGCCAGCTTGCCCAGCGCGATCTTCCCACTGCCGACAAACACGATCGCTTCCATCGGCTCTCCACCAGCCGTAGAGGTCAGATGGGCGAACAAGGCCAAAGATGCACTGGTGTTGCCGGTGGACGCGCAGGCGACACGACGCTTACCCAGCCGACGGGCCGTCGTAAACGCTGCGGCCATTCCGTTGTCCTTGAAGCTGCCGCTGGGGTTGAAGCCCTCATACTGCAGGAACAGGCATCCCGGCTTAACGCCGATGCGGGACGCGAGTGCGTCCGCCTGTTGGAGAACCGTTTGCCCTTCACCAATGGTGACCAGATCCTCCAACGGCGCAAAGGGCATCAGCTCGCGGAAGCGCCACACTCCACTTGAATTGGCCCGCGATTCGAGCGTCCGGCGGGGCGTTGTTCTTCGAGATATGAACTCGGAAAAGGATGAGGGGACCGGGCACCGATCCCAATCATAGGCGACATCCAGCAAGCCGCCGCACTTCTCGCAGCCATAGAGAACCTCGTCCATGCCGAACCGGGCCTGGCAGGCCGGCATGATGCATTGTTGAAAGGCTGAGTCAGGCATGGCCGAGGTCGTCGCGTGCAGCCAGGGTTGAACGCATGTTGCAAAACGGTTTTGTCACGACTTGCGCTTGAGGTTTTCGGGATTCAGCGGTTGCAGGGCATCGGGAACGAACAATCCGTCCTTGCGGATCAACTCGCCGTCGAACCAGATTTCGCCACCGCCTCGGGCTTCATCCTGAAGGCAGACAATATCCCAATGGATCGTGCTGTGGTTGCCGTTGTCCGCTTCCTCATAGGCCTGGCCGGGCGTGAAGTGGAACGAACCGGCGATCTTTTCATCGAAGAGGATATCGAGCATGGGTTCGGTGATGTAGGGATTGAAGCCGATCGCAAACTCGCCGATGAAGCGGCCGCCTTCGTCCGAATCCAGCACCTGATTGAGATGCTTGGTATTGCTGCTGGTGGCCTTGACGATCTTGCCCTGTTTGAACTCAAAGCGAACGTCATCGTGGATCACTCCCTGATACAGCGTTCGGGCGTTGTATTGGAGTGTGCCGTTGACGCTGTCGCGAACCGGTGCGGTAAAAACCTCGCCGTCGGGGATGTTGAGTTTCCCGTCGCACGGGATGGCTGCGATGCCTTTGATGGAGAAAGTCAGCTCCGTGCCGGGGCCGACGATTTTGACCTGGTCGGCTTTTTCCATTCGTTCAGCCAGCGGCATCATCGCCTTGCCCATCCGGGCGTAGTCCATGGTACACACGTCGAAGTAAAAGCTCTCGAAGCTTTCGGTGCTCCGGTTGGCTTGCTGCGCCATCGCGGGATTGGGCCAGCGCAGCACCACCCATTTCGTCTTGGGAACGCGGATCTCCTGGTGGACGCGTTTCCAAACCGTATCCTGATACAGTTGATGTCCCTCGGCGGGTACGTCGGAAAGCTCGGCGATGTTGGGGCTGCCGCGCAGGCCGATGTACGCCTGAATCTGTTTCATGCGATGCACTTCGGTTTCAGCCATAAGATCCATCTGCTGCTCGGAGCCGCTTAACAGCAAGGCCCGGTTGATCTGGTTGCTCTTGAGCGTGACCAGCGGATGCCCGCCGGCTGCTTTGGCGACCCGCACCAGTTCGCAGGTCATTTCATGCGGCGCGTCGATCGCCTCGATCAGGATTTTCTCGCCGGGTTTGAGTCCCGTGGAATAATGGATCAAGACTTCAGCCAATTGGGTCATTCGCGGATCAATCATGGTTTGTCCTCTTGCTTCGTGTTTTCATCGGAGTCGGGCGAGGGGGCGCCGACCCGCTACCAAGGTGCAGACGCGCACCGCACGGTAACGCCTGCAGCATAACAGATCGCGGCAGTCCATGAAATGGAGGCAGACGCACGGAATCGAAGGTTGGCGGGGACTTTGGGTTGGCCATCGCCACGCTGGCCAAGGGGGAAGCCATGACGTACAACGCCGGTCATGTCGGACCGGGAACAGGATGCTCACTTGAACCTGCCGATGAATTCGCCCCCGCACGGGGCTGCGGTCGTTGCCGGCGTCGTGGGCGTGGTTTCCCACGTTATAGCCTTCGTCACCCTGCAACCCTTTCAAGTCAACGTGGTGCGCTACGACCTGGCCCGAGTCGAGCAGGAGCAGCTATACCTTCCATCGCTGTTGTTTGGGGTGCTGGTTCTTGGATTGCCGATCCTGCTGGCCGGCCTGGCGGTGCGCGCGCATCCGTTGCGGCGCGGCTGGCGTAGCGCAGCGGCGCTTCTGTCGCCCTTGATCTTGACGCTTCCTCTGGCGGGCTTTGCGCTCTCGGATCAACCGCCGCCTTTTTTTCTGACGTTTCTGATGGTTCTCGCGCCGGGGTGGGCGGCACTTCGAGCAGGCGTCCCTTCCCTCCCGACGGCCCGACCGCGAAGAGCCCACTTTATTGCGCTGATGTCCATCCTGATTTTCATTGCAGTCTTGGTCATCGCGCATACCGGAGTGCAAATCAATTTCTTCGAGCATTTCATGCTGGGGCACGCGGACTTCGGCCACTTTACCGAAGAGCTGAAAAACGCGCTGGCTGGGCGGGGGCTGCGCTCAGATAGCTTTGAGAACACCAGGCTCGGCTGGCACTTTGTTCCCCTGATGTACCTTTTAGTGCCGGGTTACGCCGTGTGGCCTTCCCCTAAGTATTTGATGATGTGCGGGGCGCTGTTTGGACACATCGCGGCCATCCCTGTCTATTTCACGGCCCTGCGCCTGTCGAAGTCCGTTCTGGTGGGCTGGTTGTTTGCGCTGGCCTGGCTGCTGCTGCCTTCGCACAGCCGGCTCATTTATTCCAACACCTATGGATTTCAATGGGTCTACGCAGCCATCCCCATACTGAGTTTGATGATCGCCGCGGCGCTGGCAGGGCGATGGAAAACTTCCATGGTCCTGGCTGGACTGGCGCTGCTGGTGAAGGAAACCGTCGCGGGCGCCGTTTTCGGATGGGGACTTTATGTAGCCCTGTTCACGCGGCGGCACAAGACCGGGTTGATTATGGTTGTCATTGCGTTTGCCTATTTTCTGCTCTGCACGACCGTGTTGATTCCCCACTTTTCCGCATCCGGCCGGTATGAGCGGCTCGATCTTTTCGGTGAACTGGGAACGACGTTTTCGGAGTTGGTTCAATCTCCGTTTACCCACCCTGCACAGTTTTTCAGTCGTCCTCTGCGCAGTGAGGTGTGTTACTTCGTGTTGGTTCTTCTTGTTCCCATGGCGATGTTTGCGCTGCCGGGTTGGCGACTTGCGGCGGCTGCGCTTCCAACGATGGCCCTCATCCTGTTCATGCAAAACGATGATTGGCTCAGCATCAAGTTCTGGCATTACGCGACGGTATTACCCCTGTTGTTCTTTGCCGGGTTGACGGTTCTCAAAAGAGGCAACGACGGTTCGATCAAGAGAAATCGCCTGATCGCATGGGTATGCGGCAGGTCGTGGGCGTCAACTGGTGGGGTGAGTCTCAACCTGGCGGTGGCTGCATTGATCTGTGCCGCATGGGGGCATTATCTGTATGGTTATTCCCCCATCAGCAAGGCGTTTGAAGTTTACGCGAGCACTGCCTTCCTGCACGTTCCAGACCCCCGCCTGGCGGTCGTCAACCGACTGCGCCGGGAAATCCCCATCGAAAGTTCCGTGTTGGCTACCGAACGCCTGGCCGTCCATTTTGTCGACTACCGGCGCGTCTATACCGGGCGCCGAATTCAGCCGGCCCAATACGTGCTCATTGATCGCAATGACCATTGGGATACGTCAGGCCTGCCCAGCCGCGTGAATGAGTTCCAACAGCTTCGAGGCTATGGCCTCTACGGGTAGTTTGGAAGTATCATCGTATTT
>JADFMZ010000282.1 GCA_022563615.1 Planctomycetota bacterium | reverse complement strand
GCGCGCGGCTCAGCGCTTCGAACCATACCTTCGGGCTCCGTGGCCCATAGAATTGTCCACAATGGATCAAAACGAACTCGTCGGCGCCGGCTGTGCGCTCGGGCTGGAGATCCGTGAAGCGATCACGATCAAACCCGTTCAGGATCGTCACGCACTTGTCGGCGATGCCGGGGTGTCGCCGGCACAAGTCATTCGTCATCGTTGGCGTGGTGCAGACGACCTGAGACGCCTCTCGAACCACCAGAGATTCAAGCCAGGCGTCCCATCGCTTCAACGAGTCAAAGCCGAGGTCGCGAAACGGATTTCCGCTCCATGGATCACGAAAGTCCGCCACCCAGGCCTTGTGCGTCCATCGAGCCAGAATCAACCCGATCAGGTGCGCGCTCATGTAGGGTGATGTGGAGTAGATCACGTCCGGTTGACTCCGACGAACCGCCCGCAAGCCTGCCCGAACGGCCGGCGGTATCCACCCGATCCGTGAATCGGGAGTCAGAAGCGCGCGAGAAACCCACTCGCGCAGCGAACGGGGATGATGATTACGACTATGATTGTCGCCGTTCAATTCTTGCTGGTCGCTGGAGCTTTGCGGAGTTTGTCTCTCGCTGGCGTTCATCGACGCTCGACCATCGACCATCGTCTTGACTTGTGCATGGAGGTTGGCCCATTGCGTTCGGATCACTTGGGTCGAAGCCGGCACTTTCCCAAGCAATACGTGGTCGGTCGGCTCCTGCCCCGGATCGACGGTCAACACCGTGGCGTCCGCGCCGAGTCGATCCAGATGTTGGACGAACCCCAACGTTCGATGCGTTCCGCTACGATTGATCGGTGGAAATGCGTAGGCGATGCACAGCCAGCGGAGGCGTCGAGGCGGTAGTTTGGTGTCTTGAGATCGGTTCACGGCGTTCACACCGAAGGCTACGCAGTCGCCAGGTAGGCATCCAGCCGATCGCAATATTGCTCTTGATGGCGCCATCGCTGCCATGAACCGACCAGGTAGCCGCCGACATTAGAGACCAGAACAACCCACATCACGCAAAGGCATAGCGGATAGGCGGTCCACCGGTTCGTTTTTCGGGCGATGCGCAGCGCCTTATGGTGAAACGTCCAAACGTAGAAATATCCGATCATCGGCAAGAGTACAGCCAACGCCCAAGTCGAAAGGAAACACGCGGCGACAACGCCGACCGTCAGCGCCAGGTTTCGCAAATTGTACGCGAAGGAGGCGGCGTCAATCTGCGTATGACCTCGCCCCGTGCCGTAATGATAGAACTGCCTGGCAATCGACCGGAAGGAGCCGCGAGGGCGCCAGTGCACGACCGCGTCGCCCGCGAACCGCCAGCAGACGTTCATGCGGCGGAGCTTGTGGTCGAAAAGTGTATCCTCGGAAAACCGCACCCACTCAGGCCAACCCCTGGCGCGCCGCCAGAGCGCCTTGGTGTAGGCCATCGATCGACCTGATGGATTGAATCGGTCCGGGTCGACGGGTTCGAGCTGGCCACGCATCGTCGCCAGGCCCACGACCTCTTCGAGCAGGCTGCGCGGCTCGATTTTGTACAGGCCGGCGACGAACTCCGTTTGGGGAGATTCGTCAAACGGTTTTAGAAGATTCGCCAGCCAATCCGGCTCGGCGCGGCATCCACCATCGATGCAGGCGATGATCTCACCGGCCGCCACCTGCGTGGCGATGTTTCGACCCCTGGCGATGTTCACGCCCGGCGCCTCGATCAAGCGAACGCGCCCGTGTCGTGTGGCGAATTCGCGTATGACCCTAAGAGTGTGATCCCCGGACCCCCCATCGACAACCACGATCTCATCGGC
Organism: Planctomycetota bacterium; assembly: GCA_022563615.1. Taxonomy (GTDB): domain Bacteria; phylum Planctomycetota; class Phycisphaerae; order UBA1845; family UBA1845; genus JADFMZ01. The sequence continues at coordinate 2,994 of JADFMZ010000282.1, read as the reverse complement.
GGGCCGTGTCTGCCCGCAGAGTGAATCCAGCGTCTCGGCGCAGCCCTCGGGATCGTCCTTGACGGTCATAATCACTGTGACCAATCGCCCTGACCGCGCCGGGATGTCTGCGCCGTGTAGAGCGGATGCAGAGTGGGTTCGATCCGCCTGCGATACCAAAGTGGCTCTCAACATGATCCACCCGTCAAGTCATCCAAAAGGTCACACGTCTTCTTGATGTCGCCACTGACAAGCCGGTAGCAATCCGCGTTGCGGGCGACGGCCGTGAGGGTTTGCAATGCGAGACCCTCGACTGCCGGAAAATTGAAACACTGCCGCGCCAGTTCGTACGCCCCCTGCGACCGAGTCATCGGCTCGAGCGTCGGGGTGGCGCCGGGGATGTACTCCGGAAAGACCACCCAACGCACACGCGAAGGTTGCCCCACCACATTTGCGCGAATGTCCAACGGGTTGAGAAAACCCACGCGCCCTTTCGTGGCCTTTTGGTACGGCGTCTTGCGATGGATCGTCAGCCCCAATCGATCGACCACCGGAAAGGACGCCTCTTTCATACACAGCGCCCGGGGAAATGGCTGAATCGTGAGTGTGTCCGGTTCGATCAGGGCGAATTCATCACATAGGTAGGACCAACCTCGAGCCAGAAGCCCGGCCGTCAGCGTTGACTTTCCGCGACCCGGATTTCCGGGAAGAATCAAGGCCCGTCCATCGACCTCCAGGGAAGACGCATGAAGCTGCACGTAGTCATGGCGGTTGTGGATGATTTGCCAGTTGATGAACCACTCCAAGTGGGGCAATACTTCGTACGAGTGCTCAACCTGGAAGTCCTGCCCCCCATCGCTGTGCAGCGTGTAGGGGCCGCGGTGCCAACAAAAACGATGTCGCGCCTTGATCTCCACATCGATGGAGTCTGGGCCCGGCGTCGGGCGGCGGTAAGGTTGATACAATGACAGAAACTCGTCCACAAAGGTGCGGCACCGGCTCCGCAACGAAAGGTTCATTACTCCGATTGAGAAATGATAAGGCCGACACCTCATGGATCGATCCTCACAATGCTGGCCATGCTCCGGCTTCCCGGCACGTCCAGGCCTCTTTCGTCGCGTTCTGAACCTTCGGCCAGGGTCGCAAGTCGTTGCAATTCGGAGGAAACCGCCTCCCAGAAAATCGGGTTGTACAGGCATATTTTCGGCACGAGCCGGCCATTGAGAAACACCTTCGGCGTGCCCGTGACGCCCAGATCGGCGGCCAGACCAATGTCTGACGCCACGGCTTGCCTGATCGTCTCGCTCCGCATGTCCGCAAGGAGTAGTTCGGCATCAAGGCCGATCTTCCCGGCTAGATCCGCGTACCGCGTTTCGCCGAGGCGACGACTGCGAGCAAACAGCAGATCGTGCATTTGCCAGAAAGCCGCCTCGCCGCCCTGCAATCGTGCCGCCTCAGACGCGTAGCTCGCCTCGCAGGCTTGGGCATGAATCTGCCCCTTCACCGTATTGTTGCACGCTTGGTCAAGTGGGAAATGACGGAAGGAAACCCGAAGATTCCCGTTCCAATGGGGCCGAAGATCACTTTCCCATTGGCTGGCGAAACAGGCGCAGTGCGTACATTGGAAGTCGCCGAAAATCACCACGGTGGGTTCTCGAGCGCTTGCGACGCTCCCCCCACCGCTGTCGCCGTCGCGCAATGAAATCGCACGCTGCGGCTCGGCGAAATACTCTCGGAGCAGAAAGTCAGGATCACTCAACCGCTCAACGACGAACTGCTTATACGGCAGCAGCTTGGCCGCCTCCTGCCGGACGTCCAACTTGGCGCCGCGATACACCCAGAGTCCCAGGATGACCAGTGTGGCAAACCCCACGACCCGAAAGGCCGCCCATCGCGTCAGCGCTGTCGGCATGTGCGTTCGTGCAACGCCCACGCTGACCGTTGTGGATGTCTTGCGCAGCCAAAGCCGCAACGTGCCCATGAGCAACAGTCCATTGATGACATGCGTGACGACACACCATAAGCACCGCGACTCCAACTTGAAGATCATTACCCACAGGAATGCGACAGAGCTTAGGGCACCGCCCAGGACGACAATGAGCGGCACGTAGCGCCACCATCGGCCCCAGGATTGCGGCGAACCGGCCAATGCGTACCAGACGCCGAGAAAGACGAAATAGGACAGGCCGATGAACGCCACCGGCATCACCACGCGGACCCGCCGGATCGTGAGTTCTCGCGTCAGGACGGGAACGTCGAAATCGACCGCGCTGAAGTTGCTTTCGAGCACGGCTGCGCAGCCCGGCTTTCCATTAGCGCCGGTCCCGCATAAACGTGCGAACAAAGACTGCCGGCCCTGGGCGGGTTCCAGGGATGGCCAGGGACCGGCGTGCTCTCTGAGCAGCTCACCGCTGATCCATGCGCCGCAGGCGCAGAGGACGACCATGCCAAGCCGAAGGACCGTCGATGTTCGCTGGTTCTGCATGAGTTATACGCGCCAAAGGATGCGGATCGGGAATCGCGTCAGGGCTCGCACGTCCCCGCGACGCAGCCGCTCAGACTGCACAATTCCCGGCGCTACACGTTTTCCCCTGGCAGCAATCGGCATCGCTGTCGCAGCCCGCCTCTCCGGGGTTTAGGCAGCAAGAGCTTCCCTCGCAGTCAGTGTTGTTGGAAACCTCGCAACAATCTCCGACCACGGTACAGGAGTAACCAACATTCTTGCAGTCAGCGGCGCCGAATGCGGCGCTAGCGCTGGGTCCGCTGGCGAAGGCGCCGGTGGCGAAGAAAGTCGAGATCACCGGGGCGGCCAAGATCGCTTTGGTGACGCCGCCGCTCAACAACTCTCGCCGGGACAGCCCGCGCGCCATGATCGTGCTTCCATCGGCGTGTTCTTGTAGCCGTTCGCGCACCCGAGCCGCAGGCTTCAGCCTGCGCGAACTAGCGGAAGTCGAAGCACTCTCAATTTTCGATATTTCGCTCGGGTCTAAGTCCGTGACTGGTGCGGATGGGTCT
>JADFMZ010000281.1 GCA_022563615.1 Planctomycetota bacterium | reverse complement strand
CGCACCTGGGAAATCCTCGCCAGCCTCGCCGCCACCTGCCACCAACGAGGCCAGGATTTCGTTGAACACCTCCGCCCGTATCTGCTCCTCCCTCCACCGGCCCCGTTCATAGCCCGCTAAACACGTACTTGCCCTGGGCTGGTCTAAGACGCCCCTTCGGGGCTGTTCTATGCTCCCGCAGTTCAGACATGCGACGGATAACACTTGCCCGCCGATTCTGTCACGCACCCCGTTCGTTACGGCTCTCGATCAGCATCCCGCAACCTGTGACTTTTTGTCGTTGCGGATCAGAAGGCGTGATCCGTAATGTCGCGAACGTGGATTCCGTTTTTTTGCGTCTTGCATCGGGCTGCAACGCGCGTATCTTTGGGCTGATCGGAAATCCGGGATGCTCGCGCATCATGCGATAGCGATCGGACGACAGGCGGCGGTGGATCGTCCCTGGTTCGTAGCCCCCATGCAGGGAGGCGGCACGTGGCAAGACGGCGTAGACGGCGTAGACGGCGCAAACGTTTCCATTTTCTTCCAAGCGCGGTGATCGCAACGGCGGTCACTGTAAGCGCGTGGTGGCTCTACCAGCGCATCCGCGCTGTTCCTGTTGCCCCGGAATCCGTGGCGGCGTTGCCGACGCCGACACTGACCACCGACCGGCCTGAGCTCATCGCGGTGACGACTCCGCCGACGGGCGTTCCCGAGAAGGGCGCGACCCTGGCTGCCCGTCCTAGTTCCACGGATCGAGGACAACCACGGCACGAGCCCCGCGCTCAGGATCTGCTCGAAGCGGGCAGGACAGCCCTTGAGGCCAGTGATTTGTTGGCGGCCCGGACCTATTTCAACGACGCCCTGCGGCTGCAGGCCCAAGAGCCGCAACGGACCACCCTTCGGGCTGAACTGACCCGGCTGGGGCATGAGACGATTTTTTCGGGGCGCCTGATTGAGAATGACCCATTCGTCGAGCGGTACGTGATTCAGCCCAAGGACACGCTCGGCAAGATCGCCAAAGCCAACAAGATTTCTGTGGATCTGTTGACGGCGATCAACGGGATCGTGGATGCGAATCGAATCCGCGCCGGTCAAACGATCAAGATTATCCAGGGGCCTTTCCACGCCGTAGTGGATACGGAGTCTTATACGATGGGCGTGTACTTGGAAAACACGTTCGTCAAGCAGTTTCGAGTCGGCCTGGGCGCCGACCAAAGCACGCCGCGCGGTCAGTGGCGGGTCGGCACCAAGCTGAAGAACCCGACCTACTATCCGCCGCGCGGGGGGCCCATCATCGCTGCGGATGACCCGAACAACCCGTTGGGAGAGCGTTGGATCGGCCTGTCCGGCGTGTCCGGCGAGGCGGCCGGCCAACTTCGATACGGTATTCATGGAACCAACGATCCGGACAGCATCGGAAAAAGCGTGTCACTCGGCTGCATCCGAATGTACAACGAAGACGTGATCGCCCTGTTCACTTACCTGATCGAGAAACATTCCACCGTCACGGTGAAGTGATCCGTTGGTGATCCCTATCGTGGCACCCTAACCCAATACCCAAACCAAGCCCACGGCTGCCTATCGGTGGGCTCTATCACGGGGAAACACGCATGGCCTGGATCAAGACCATCGAGGAATCTGACGCCGAGGGGTTGCTCGCGCGAATCTATAAGACGACGAGAGATCGGGCGGGGAGAGTCTTCAACATCCTGAAGGTTCAGAGCACTCACCCGCCGGCGCTGAAGGCCATGATCGATCTGTATCAGGCGGCCATGTTGTCGGAATCTCCGTTGAGTCGTGCGCAGCGGGAAATGCTGGCCGTCGTCGTCTCACGTGCCAACCACTGTCACTACTGAATTGAAGCCCACGCCATGGACCTCCGGGCGGAGGTTCGCGATCAGGAATGGGTGGAGCAGATCAAGACGGATTACCGGGCGGCTGAGCTTACCGACGTGGACCGGGCGCTTTGCGATCACGCCATCAAGCTGACGCGCACGCCGGCCGCCGTGGACCCGTCGGACCTCGACCACCTCCGCAAGCTCGGCCTCAGCGACCGCGCCATCCACGACGCGACGCAAGTGATCTCCTTCTTCAACTACATCAATCGCATCGCCGACGGGTTGGGCGTTGATCTGGAACCCGAGATGCCGGCCGCCGGGCGCGACCCGCGCTGATGACCCTGAATCTCGGGCGACTCCCGATCACTCGGGACGGCGGGTCGACTTCACGCGACCGCGCAGGCTTTGGGGTACACTAACAGGACCGAATTGCGAATGGTCGAGGCCTTCGAGAGTATCGCGCAGGCTAAAGCCTGCGGCTCGGGCCTGTTTAGTAACCGCTCACCTTGGCGGTTTCCAATGTGCGGGTAGAATCTCCAACGGTTCACCGGGGTTGCCATGCGCAAGATGCTCACAAACCAAGGACAGAAGCCCATCGGAGTCAGCCATAGCGGGCTGCGAGTCGCACGGCGCGCTTTTCGGGGCGTTCTTGTCGTGGGGGCGCTATGGGTTGGATGTGAGCGGAAGGATGAGAACGCAACCCAGCAGACCGAACTCGCGCCGACGGTGAAGACCTTCATCGACGTAGCCTTCGAGGCGGGCATTACCCACACGCATCACAAGCCGGTCCTGGACTCCAAGTTGGACAACATCATGTCCTGGGTGTGCAGCGTCGGGGCTGCCGCCGCCGCAGGAGACTTCAACAACGACGGCTGGATTGATCTGTATGTAACCGACTCGCGCAAGGGCACGCCGAACTACCTGTATCGCAACAATGCTGACGGGACGTTTACCGACGTTGCGTCTGAGGCGGGCCTGGCTGACCTCAACGGAGACGCCGGCACAAGCATGGACTGCATCTGGGGGGATTATGACAACGACGGTTGGATCGATCTGTACCTGGTGCGCTGGGGCGCCGACAGCCTGTTCCGCAATAACCGAGACGGGACGTTCACTGATGTGACCGGAAAGTGCTTTCGTCGGCGCGACGGCACGCCGGGAATCGATTGGGCCAACGGCAACGCCGCGATCTTTCTGGATTTCAACCTCGACGGGCGCCTGGATATCTACGTCGGCCACTATTTCGATGAAGTGGATCTGTGGAATCTCAAAACGACGCTCATCATGCACGACGACTTCGAGCAGTCGCGCAACGGCGGGCCCAACTTTCTTTTTCGCCAGGAGCAAGACGGCACGTTCGTGGAAATCGCCGGCGAGCTTGGGCTCGACGATCGAGGCTGGACGCTGGCTGTGGGATCGGCCGACGTGAACAACGACGGCTGGCCCGACATTTACTGCGCCGACGACTTCGGCACCGATCAGCTCTTCATCAACAACCGCGACGGGACGTTCCACAACGCGTCCAGCCGGGCGATCGGCAAGGATACGAAGAAGGGCATGAACGTTGACTTCGGCGACTTCAACAACGACGGCTGGCTGGACATTTATGTGACCAACATTACCACGGCGGAGTACCTTCAGGAGGGGAACATGCTGTGGCACAACAACGGCCTGGACGCCAACGGCGCGGTGACCCTTACCGACATCTCGCTGGAAACGGGCACCTACGACGGCGGATGGGGCTGGGGGGGCAAGTTCTTCGATTACGACAAAGACGGCGACCTCGATCTGGTCGCGGTCAACGGGTTCATCAGCGCGGGGGAGGGGAACTACTGGTACGATCTAGCCTCCTGGACCGTGCTGGGGCAGGACACATCGGACGCCGCGAGCTGGCCCACCATCGCGGATCGGTCGTTTTCCGGATACGAAACCACGCGCTTCTGGCGAAACGACGGGTTCCATCTGTTCACGCAACGCGCAGGGGAGGTCGGGCTGGACAGCAACCGCGACGGTCGCGGCGTGGTTTGTTTCGACTATGACAACGACGGCGACCTGGATCTGTTCATCGCCAATCAAAATCAGCGTCCGCACCTGTATCGCAATAGCGCCGGTGCGGACCACCATTGGCTTATGGTGGCGCTCGAGGCGGACCCAACCACCGGTGTCAACCGTGATGCGATCGGAACGCGCGTCACGGTTGTGACCTCGCAAGGTATGCAGGTGCGCGAGCGCGACGGAGGCAACGGATACGGAGGGCAGAGCGACCCCCGTCTGCACTTTGGGCTCGGGCAGGAAGAGGTCGTAAAGCTGTTGGAAGTTCGCTGGCCTGACGGCGGATTGCAATATCTGGAAGACGTACCGGCTGATCAGGTCGTGCAGGTGCGACAGGATCCGAATCGTTACGCGACGCGCCTGGCGATCGACGTGGGCCCGCCCAAACGATGGAAGCGCAAGCGGGATATTCCCCAAACACCGGATCCGCCGCCGGAAGACATCGATCGTCTGCTGTCGGAAATGGAAGAGCGCTTGGGCTCCCGGCCACGCGAATACGCGCCGGCGAGTCTGTATCGCGCCCGTTGCGCCCGGTTCGACCGGCACGACCGCGCAATTGGGTTCTTCGATGAAATGGCGTCGAAGGATCCGACGGACGCTCGGATTCGAATCGAGTTAGCCTGTGCCTACGTGGATAAGATTCCAACGTGTGGGGGTGTGGCGGCCATCGTCAGCAAGGGGTCGCTGGCTCGTCAGGCGCTGGATCAGGTGGATGGGGTGATCGCTCAGGAGGGCGGTTCATGGGTGTCCTACTACGTTCGTGGGATGAACCACTTGCACTGGCCCCGCGCCTTGAGGCACTCCGACGACGCCGCCGTCGATTTGGCGCGATGCATTTACATTCAGAAGGAAACCGGAACGCCGGCGGGTCAGCCATACTACGTCCGCACGCATATCGCCCTGGGTGACGCCCATGCCAAGGCCAAACAGTTCCAAGACGC
>JADFMZ010000280.1 GCA_022563615.1 Planctomycetota bacterium | reverse complement strand
TGATTTTGCCGACCGGCTTGTCGGGACTGATTTCAATGAGGACACTGTGCCGGATGCACAAAGGTTTATGTACTCTGACCGGCTATTGCCTGCGCTGGACGAGGCGAATCTGAGTGAACCGGCGGGGATCGGACAGAACACGCTCATGGTCCGTTTCGGACCAAGTGATATAGACTGCGACGGCATCCCGGACATCCCATGGTGGTGGCAGCGCGGGCAGAGCATCGATTGGAATCGAGATGGGGATAGGATCGATGTGGGCGTCAATGTGCTTGCGGCACCCCCGAATCCGCCCGGTATTCTCACCGACATCAATGACGACTGCGCCATTGCTACCGGCGTGTCTCCTCTGACCGGGCTGAACGACTATTTGGTGCTCCGGGACGGGGGTCTCATATTCCAGGAGGGCGATACTGATGTCATCATCGAAATCGTGGAGGAGCTGAAGCGGAACACGGTCAGAGCTGCTGAGGTTCCCGATGAGGACTACATGCGTGCGCTATGCGACCAGGATCTGTTGGAGAAGATTACCTTCGAGGATTCTGAGGAAGGCAGAATCATCGACGGCGACTACGCGCCCCTGGCCGACTTCGTGAACGACGTAGACCGGGAGCCGACAATTGTCGGCTTCGATTTGCGCGACGGCGTGCCAACTCAATCCGGAGAGCTGTCGCTTGCGAACTTCAGCAAGCCCGGTAGCAACAACCTTTCCCTGGTTGTCGAGTTCGAGACACCGCAGCGATTCGTCGGACTCTACTTTGGACGCATGACACCCGGTGACCCCGCCGCCGATCGCGCGGTGCTGACGGCGTACGACGTAGACGGAGAGTCTATGGGTAGCGTGTACGGCGTTCCGCTTGAGGGGATCACAGGCTTCCTGGGTCTGGGGGCAGTTGCTCCGGATGATCTGATCGCCAAGATCGAGCTGAGTTATGAGGGCGGTGCCTTTCTAGAGCCTGAGCACATTGACGATCTGATTCTCTGCCGAACCGCGGAGGATACGCCTCCTACAGACACGCCGCTACCGCCGGTTTTCGGAGATCTCCCGGTAACGGTGATTGTTCACGCCGTCGTTGTTTTGGAATCGGACGATGCGACGGACCCGTCGTTTGAAGAAATCTCGTCGGAAGACGGGTTTATAAAAATGGCGATCGACGTGGACGGTGATGCCCAGGACGCGAGCTTCACCATTGTGCGGAATGAAGGCGAGGAGGTGACGCTCGTCGCCCCGGAGGGAATCACGGAATTCGATCCTAATCGGGTTCCCGGTCCCCTCGTGTTCCTTAACTGGGAGCACGCTTACGGGGCGCGCGGCGCGACGGTTAATCTGCCGGACGGAGAACCCGAGCTAGTCTTGAGTATGCTCCGCGATGCGATCGCTACGGCGGTCTATGGACTTGACGCGGACTTGGACGGCGTCCCGGACATCGACGACAATTGTAACGAGACGCCCAACCCGGAACAAGACGACGTGGATGACGATGGGTTGGGCGACGCGTGCGACAACTGCCGGGATGTGCCAAATGGCCCCGGAGAGGCGGGTGTGCCCGGCGTTGGCAACCAGACCGACAGCGACCGTGACGGAATTGGAGATGCGTGCGACGACCCGGGCGAACCGGACGGTGACGGAGACGGAATCCCGGACGCCACGGACAACTGCCCGAGCGATTCCAACCCGGACCAGAAGGATTCGGACGGTGACGGCATTGGAGATGCGTGCGACCCGGGTGATGGCGGCGGCGGGGGACCTGATGGCGGTATCATCTGCGCATCCGCGGGGACGATCCTGTTGGTCCTACCCGTCGTGCTCGGGTTTCTGGGCAACCGAAGGCTCCGGGCCCGATTTCGCCGGTGCTAGCCCAACCTTCGCAGATTCGGGGGTTGGACGGCGTTTGCGGGGTCCGCAGGGCGGTTTTTGGCCCAAGGTCTGCACTACAAAGTCACGTTGAAGGATCCGGCGGCATGATGATTTCTCCGCTTCGTATGCGCGGCGGCGGTTGCTTCGGAAGCTGCAGGTTCAGCTTCTCCAGAATCATCTCCTGCTGCGCTTCCGGTTCAGTGTAACGGGGCATGACCAGTTCACGGCCGTCCGTGATGGGGACATGCACGTCCACCAGCTGGATCGCCGCCAGAGACTTCAGCACCGCCCGCGGCGTCAAGCCGGGGGCGGCGACGTTGAGCTTCATCCGTAGTGTCACCGTCAGGCAGTAGGCCAGGAACGCGACGAAGATGTGTGCCTCCACCCGGCGCTCGATCTGGTGGTGGATCGGGCGCAGGCCCAGATCGCTCTTGAGCGTCTTGAACGCTTCCTCCACGTGAACCAACTGCGTGTACCACGACCACAGCACCGGTGCTTGCTTCTCCCAGACAAGCGCTTCCGGCATCTGCCCGGGCGGTAAATAGGCACGCAGAATGTAGCACCCGTCGCGATCCAACGCCTTCTTCCACGCTGATCGATCGAACGTGCACACAAACGTACGGCGATCCACAGGTTCGTCGGCCTTCGGCTCGCGCACTTTCACCAAACCCGCAACACGACCGGCGTCGCGCTGCAGCACCGCCACCTTCTTGAGCAACGTGTCGCGGCTGATCGTCCTTCGCTTGAGTCGGTTCAGACCGTGAATCAGTTGTTTGAGCTTCCGTCGCCGCATGGCCGTTTCTTTCTTCCGCCGATCCACGCTGCGGGCCAGGACGTAAAACTCATTCTCCCGGGGCAGGAGCTTCACCTGCACACCGTCGTGAACCTCTTCCCACGGGCGATCGACCAGGTCCTTTTCGAGCTTGCCCAGCAGGCTCCGCGGCGTGCCGACAAGATAGGCCACGCCCTCATTGCGCATCGCCTCCAGCGTGGCTTCCGTCGGAAGACCCCGGTCCATCACCCACACCCGACGGGCCTTACCGTACAACTTCTCGATCTTGTCCAGGAACGGCTTCAGTGTCGTCTTATCCAGGGTGTTGCCGGGGAACACCTCGTAGGCCAGGGGCAGACCGTCGGTGGTCACGATCAACGCGATCACCACCTGCCGACAATCCGGCCGCTTGTCCCGACTGTAGCCGAACTTGGCCTTGGGAATGCGGGCGCAACTTCCCTCGAAATACGTGCTGGTCAGGTCATAGAGCAGGACGTCGAACTTCGCGTTGAACAGTGTCTTCCACTTCTGTGTGAGGAACCGGCAAAGTTCGTCCTTGTAAGGCAGTATGCGATCCAGGCAACGACTGCAGGCGGTCCTTCTCCGCCACGGCGAAGTCCGTCGCCAGGAGCTCGTCCATCGCGCTGCGCAAGAACCAACGACGATGCACGGCGAACTCACTGCCCGGATCGCACAGACGGTTGATCACCAGAAGTTGCAGCACCTTCCGCCAGGGCACCTTGCCACGCTGCGATGCCAGCTTGGCATCCCAGAATTCGGATAACCCCAGTCGGTCCCACAGCACGCATCCCAACCAACAATCCCCGAACGATCGCGGACGCCGAAGGCGCAGGTCGGTGAGCACCAGTGACAGGGCATTGACTTCATCCGGTGGAATCGGACGATCGGCGGGAAAGAGCGAGAGTTGCTCGTACTGCTGCTTGCGTTCGTCAAAGACCTCGATGGTCTTTCGCCACGCCGCCTCTTGACTATCGTTGATCTCGCCCAGGTACAGCACCTGCCGTTGCACCGGCCGGCCGCCGCGACAACGACGCGACTCCACCACGCTCCAGTAGCGGTGCCGTTTGCCGTTCTTCTTCCGTGAATGGCAGCGAAGAAACATCCTGCCCACTTGAATACCAAAAACGCGCGGCACAATTCAAGGGGGTAGGTCTGCACTACACGGGTTTGGCCGCCACAATCCGAGTTCCCGTATCCGCCAACGCCGATTCAACCGGCCATTTTTTCAAACCGTGCGAAGGTTGGGCTACGACGATGCGATCGTGTTGTTCAAAGACGCGTATTCGACCGATCGGAGTGTGTCGCTATACGGCACGGAACGTTCGCGTGCATACCATCTTCGCGGTCAACGAAATGTTATGCTGGGCCAATTCAACGACGCGGTGGTGGATCTCAAAAAGGCGTATTCGCTCGATCCGACGAACGCGTCGATCAGTGCGAATCTCTCCGCGGCGTACCAACAAAGTATTGCGACGTAGCTTCTTCGGAGAACATGCCGCGCTGAGGTATCGCGGGTTGGAAGTTATTCGTCCTTATTCGATCGGTAAGAGCAAGGCCGGCCCAGAATCCGACTCCCCGTAACCGGCCGCTAGCAGTCCGTTGCAGAAAGCGACGGCAGTGTCGTTGGCCTACGTTGTGGGGCGCTTCATGGCCGCCACGGGGGGCGCGCCCGCCACTTCTTCATCGAACTGTTAGACAACCCGCTCCCCCGACGATCGCGCGAGCTCTTTATACAACTCGCTCAATCGGCGCGTCACCGGTCCGACGGCGCCTTCGCCGATCTTACGTCCGTCCACCTGAATGATGGCCGCCAGCTCGCCTAGCGTCCCCGTGCAGAATGCCTCGTCCGCGCGGTACAGTTCGGTCAACGTGTAGTCCTTTTCGCAGCACGGGATATCATGCGCGTTGCATAGTTCGAGCACGGTCGCCCGGGTAATGCCCTCGGGGCATGCCACCGTGCGGCTGGTCGTCAAGGAGCCGTTATGCACGCAGAAGACGTGCGTGGCGTTGGTTTCGGCGACGAATCCGCGGACGTCGAGCATCAACGCGTCGTCCGCGCCCGCCGCATTGGCTTCGATCTTCGCCAGGATCGACTGGATGAGGTTGGCGTGGTGGATCTTCGGATCGAGGCAATCCGGCGGGAATCTGCGAACGCTGCTCGTAATAAACGTCAG
>JADFMZ010000279.1 GCA_022563615.1 Planctomycetota bacterium | reverse complement strand
TCATGGGAGTCGTGGTTGTTCTGACAGGATGCGTTGTCCTTGGGCGACGCAGAATAAGTACCTAATCCGCCCGGGGGCAGGCGATCGGCTGAATGGCCGACCCCTGTCAACGCCGCCGTCGTCGTCCCGGCCAACCCTTAATGCATCCCTTGCCCCAGCCGGTGCCTGGTTGCACAATACCCACCGGACGAACGAACGGGTCGGGGTGCTGGAGCCTGAATAAAATGCCGACAGCTCAATCCATTTTGGATCGGAAGGGGTCTGAAGTGACCACGGTCACCACCAAGGCCAGCGTGCTGGATGCGGCGCGGCGGATGAACGAGCGTCATATCGGGGCGTTGGTGGTCACGAGCGGCGATAAGGTCGTGGGGATCTTCACCGAGCGGGACATCCTTAACCGCATCGTGGCCGCAGGTCGCAAGCCGGAAGACACCCGCGTCGAGGAGGTGATGACTTCGCCGATGGCCTGCTGCCGGCGCGACACGCGCCTGGCTGAGTGCAAGACGATCATGACCAAAAAGAGGATTCGCCATCTCCCCGTGGTTGAAGACGACCGTCTGTATGGCATGATCTCCTCCGGGGATATCCTGGCTGGCGAATCCGAGGATCAGCAGGCGACCATCGAGTATCTTAACGAATACCTCTACGGCCACCGGTAGCCCCTACTCATGCTGATCGGAGTCTTGGCTGACACGCACGATCGCCTGCCGACGATCGACGCCGCTGTGAAGTTGTTTGACCGGCGGGGTGTCGAAGCGGTCATCCATGCGGGCGATTTCGTCGCCCCGTTTGCGGTGCGGCGGTTGCTGTGCTATCGAGGCCCGTTGCACGTGGTCTATGGCAACAACGACGGGGAGCGCAAGGGCTTGAAGGAGCTGATGCCGCAGATCGTGGATGGGCCGTTGCGGCTGACGCTTGGCGGAAAGACAATCCTGGTTCACCATTTCATCGATTGGTGCAAGCCCAAGGATGTTGAGCAGTCAGACATTATCATCACCGGCCACACCCACGAGGTTGTCAATCGCATGGAGGGTGGCAAGCTTTTTCTAAACCCCGGTGAATGTTGCGGATGGGTAACGGATCGGTGCACCGCAGCCATTCTTGATACCCAAGGGCCTAGCGCGGAAATATGCGAGCTGGAGGCGTGAACATGATGGGCACAACCCATGCACGGACGGAATCGAAGTGGTCGAGTAAGCGATGGTGCGCCGCCGCAACGGGCATCGCGCTTTGCGTTTCAGTGTCCGGCATCGCGTGTGTGCGCCGCACGATGATCATCACGACCGAACCGCCTCATGCGCGGGTCTTTCTGAACGACGAGGAGGTCGGCCAGAGCGAGGTCTCGACCGATTTTCTCTGGTACGGCGACTACGGCGTCATCATCCGCAAGGAGGGGTACGAGACGTTGCAGACGCACTGGCTTATCGAGCCGCCCTGGTATGAGGTTATCCCTATCGATTTTCTGGCTGAGGTGTTATGGCCCGGGCGGCTCCATGACGTGCACAAACGCCATTTCGAGTTGAAACCCTTCGACCCGCCCGGCGCGGAAGAACTGGTCAGCCGGGCGACCGAGCTGCGCGCTCGTGCTCTCGATGCGAGAAAGTGACTTCGGGTTCTTAGACCGTCTAACAAGACGTGTTTCGAAGCGCCCACGACACTCCGACGTTCGCGCAGGCCTTTCTAAAATGCCTGCGGCTCGGTTTGTCGTAACCCTTCTTATACACCCTCTTGAGGTCCAAACGTGCGCGTTGAACCGCCGTTGAGAATCAGTCGGATTGCAACCCGGTTAGCCGTGCGCTTGTGCGACCTGTAAGCGTCGCTCTTAGAAGTGTCAGCGCTTGGGACAACTGAGCGTCATGAATGAGTTCGCCCGCGGGCGGTGCGAGGGGCGCGGCATGATCGTCCTGCGCCTTGGGATCGCCCTTGGCTGTTGAGCCTTGGGTGAAAGCCAGGTCCAAGGCCCGGCGAGACTGTCGTAGGGACGCGGTTTGCTCCTTCGACAGCGAAACCTCCATATCGGGAATCACTCCCCAGGAATCGGGGTTCGTTTGCCTGGCCGTTCGATGAATGATCCGACCGTCGGGCAGGCGATAGTACGCCACGGTCAGCTTGACGGCGGTTTGTTGATTCCTCAACGGGATAAATTGTTGCACGCTGCCTTTCCCGAAACTGCGCTCACCCACAACGATCGCCCGGCCGCGAGCCTGCAACGATCCGGCAACGATTTCCGACGAACTGGCTGAGGCGGCGTTGATCAACATCACAAGGTCAAGTTCCCCGATGGTGCCTCGCCGGGTGGCGCGGTATTCATCCACCGCGCGGTAACGATTGACCGTGGACAGGATGATTCCATCATCGACGAAGCGGTCCACCATCTCGATGGCTGGATGCATCAGCCCGCCGGGATTGAAACGCAGGTCGATGATCAGCCCACGGATCCCCTCCTCCTCGAGCCGGGCCAACACCCGGTTGAAATCCGTCATCGTGTTGTGGCGGAAGTTGCTCACGCGGATGTAAGCAATGGAATGGGTCGGGTCGATCCGATAGCGCCACCGACCGGAATGAGTTCGGGCAAAGCCGCGCACCGATGGAATGTTGATGTAGTTGCGCACCACGGTCAGAGCATCGGGTTCGGACCGACCCGGATGCCGTAGACGCAGCCGGACCACGGTGCCGGGCTCGCCCACCAACATCTCCTCGACGTCGAACACGGAGCGATCCGCCACCTCGTGACCGTTGACGGAAACGATCACGTCCCCGGGGAGCACGCCCGCCTGCGCCGCCGGAGATCCCTCGATCGGGGCGATGACGGTCAATTGGCCGTCCTTCATTCCGAGCTCGACCCCGACGCCCACATATTGCCCGCTGCTTTGTCGCTCAAACGCGTGCAGTTCATCCGGCCCGATGTAACCGCTGTACGGGTCGAGTTGGAAGAGCATTCCCCGGATCGCCCCGTTGACCAGGGTCTCGCCACGGATCGGTTCGACCCATCGCTGTTTGATTAGCGCGTCCACCTCGACGAGGGCGCCGTAGGTGTTCAAGATGGAATCCTGTTTGGCCACCATGGGCGGCAGGTGGACGAACATCAGCGCGATCACGCTGAAGATCAGGATCCAGATCAGACTGTGCTTGTGTAGCACGACGATGCGTTACCTCAATTTCATCGGGATCGAAGTCGGCACGAAATATCCATGCTCCGATCCAGTCCTGGGCTGGTACCCCGTCCAATGGGAGTCGGGCACTCCAAGACTACCCGCCCAAGATGAATCGACGCTGCAGCGCATCGGAATGAGCGAGCCGGAAGGGAACCCGCCTCGCGCCTGTGCCGCAACCGGAAGTCCGAAAACTTCTCAGCGCACGGCAGTTGCGGTGGGGGTGGTTTGCGAGAGCCCTGCGTGGGGGCTATAACCACTAGGGTCATGGGACGACTCGCAAAGTCTTTGAGGATGTTCAAGGGGGGTGAGAACCAGCCTGCCTCATCTTCGCTTGGAACCGCCTTGGCGCAGAAGGTCCAAAAGGTAGAGAAGGGGAAATGGTATCGGGACGGGCTTCGGTTTGAGTGTACCCAATGCGGGAATTGTTGCAGCGGTGATCCTGGTTTTGTCTGGGCGACCAAGGACGAGATCGGTCGAATCTCCGAATTCCTCGGTCGTGATGACGGCTGGCTCGACAGGAAGCATCTGCGGCGAGTGGGCTTGCGTTACAGCCTGACCGAAAAAGCGAACGGCGACTGCATATTTCTGAAGCGCGAGAAGGGCAAGTCGTTGTGTTCCATCTACGAGGTCAGACCTGTGCAATGCCGGACCTGGCCCTTCTGGTCCAGCAACCTGAAGTCCCGAACCACCTGGCAAGAGGCCGCCAAGACTTGCCCCGGCCTGAATCAGGGCAGGAAACGCGATTTCGTACAGATTGAAGTCCTGCGAACCCAGCGTCGCGTGTAGCCGTCAGGGAACGGCATCCAACAAATCTCGAAGCCTTCCGGCGTTGACACGCGCAAGGACCGCGATACGCTATCCGGACGGCTCTGCGTCCGTAGCGAGCGGCGCCGGAAGCCGGATTCCGAGCGGAAAGGAAAGAACCATGAGACGTGCGGTCTTGATCATCGTAGCGGTGTCTGTGACGTTGACCTGGTTCGGGCTCGGGTGTGCCAGCCCGCAGGCGCGAAAGATCTATTATCCACATTCCAGGTATGAGATGTTGGGGGAATCCCCGGACGAGCATCATCATCGTATTGTGAAAATTGCCGACCGCGACCGGCGGGCGCTGGCCGAAGATCTGGACGTGTTCTTTCTGACGGATAGGCCGTCCAGGCTCACGCGCTGGCACTCGCGATAACGGGGGAGGCGTTGAACACGGCGCGGCATCATTTTTCCTGGCAGCCCTCAGCACGAAGGCCGTCGGTCTTTGCGCCTAAAGCCTTGGCTCGTGCATCCCTTGCGAAGCCGGCGACCCACTGGGCTGCTGCAGTGGTCGTCATTGGGCTGCTCGGCCTTGCGGGTTGTACGTCGGGTCTGGCGCAGCGTTTTCAAGACCATGTGAATTATCTGGCGTGCGACGAGCTTGCCGGTCGCGGCGTCGGATCGCCGGGCATCGAGCTTGCGGCGGAGTACATTGCCAGCCAGTTTGCCGGCGTGGGGCTCGAACCTGCGGGCGACGACGGCACCTACTTCCAGACCTTTCCGCTGGCTGTGCGACGCTCACTCACCGATGCGGCGCGCTTGTCGTTTACGGGCGAACCCGTTGAGAATCGGCGGGGACGGGACTTCATCCCCTTCCACTTTTCCTCAAACGAAGAGTTCACCGGTCCGGTCATATTCTGCGGCTACGG
>JADFMZ010000278.1 GCA_022563615.1 Planctomycetota bacterium | reverse complement strand
CGCCGGGCTCGCTGTACGATACGTTTGAACCATCCGAGGCACGACGGCTCGCCGAGAAACTGGAGATTCATTACACGCCCAAGCATGGCTCTTGGCTGGACATGGCCGAGATCGAAATCGGCATCCTTAGCCGCCAGTGTTTGAACCGTCGCATCGATGACCCCGCGACGCTTCGACGCGAGGTGGCCGCGTGGGAAAACGATCGAAACCGGCGGGCCACCAAGGTGAACTGGCGGTTCACCACCGCCAATGCTCGAATCAAGCTCCGACGACTCTATCCATCAATTGAGTAGCATCGGAGCACTAGTGCTCCGATGCACGTGATTTGATGGACACTGTTGCAACTTCGGGCCGATGGGGAGGAGGGTTCCCGAGAGCAAGGAGTGCAACAGATGGTCAGGAAGACCGCGAAGTACAAGGTGACGTTGACAGACGAGGAGCGTATGGAATTGGAGGTCTTGATTTCAGCGGGGAAATCCGCGGCCCGGAAGCTGTGCCGGGGGCGGATTCTGCTGAAGGCTGATGCCGGGCCGGGAGGACCGACCTGGGACGATGGAAGAATCAGCGGGGCCTTGGAGGTTGGGCGGGCGACGGTAGAGCGCGTGCGGAAGCAGTTTGTGGAACAGGGCCTGCAAGCCGCCTTGGAGCGGAAGAAACCGGAGCGTGAGTACGAACGTCGGCTGGACGGTCAAGGCGAAGCTCGACTCATCGCGCTGACGTGCAGCCAAGCGCCGCAGGGTCGAGAGCGATGGACCCTTGAGCTGCTGGCCGATCGGATGGTGGCGTTGAGCTACGTTCCGGCGTTGTCGCGTGCCACGGTCCGGCGCGTTCTCAAAAAAACGAGTTGAAGCCTTGGCTCAAGAAACAATGGTGCATTCCTCCGAAGGCCAACGGTGAGTTTGTTTGTAAGATGGAGGACGTTTTGGAGGTATATACAAGGCCCTACGACGCGCGACGTCCCCAAGTCTGTTTGGACGAGGTGAGCAAACAGTTGATCGGCGAGACGCGCCTGCCGGTTCCAGCCAGGCCAGGCCGAGAGGCGCGGGAGGATTACGAGTACGTGCGCAACGGGACGGTCAACCTGTTCATGATGTCTGAGCCGCTGGCCGGGCGGCGGCACGTCAGGGTGACGGAGCGTCGAACGAAGAAGGACTTTGCGGAGACCATCAAGGAACTGGTGGACGAGCGATATCCGGACGCCGAGAAGATCGTCCTGGTGATGGACAACCTGAACACGCACTCGCCGGGCTCGCTGTACGATACGTTTGAACCATCCGAGGCACGACGGCTCGCCGAGAAACTGGAGATTCATTACACGCCCAAGCATGGCTCTTGGCTGGACATGGCCGAGATCGAAATCGGCATCCTCAGCCGCCAGTGTTTGAACCGTCGCATCGATGACGCCGCGACGCTTCGACGCGAGGTGGCCGCGTGGGAGAACGATCGAAACCGGCGGGCCACCAAGGTGAACTGGCGGTTCACCGCCGCCAATGCTCGAATCAAGCTCCGACGACTCTATCCATCAATTGAGTAGCATCGGAGCACTAGTACCGCGTTTCATAAGTTTCACGACTATGCTGCACGTTCGTTCGCAGCCAACGGTTTTCCCGTGTAGGTCCATCGATAGGGATGGGCCGAGTGCTCATCATAGTATTGGATGAACTCGATAATCTTGTCCTCCAGGTCCGCCACAGAGCTGAAGTTGCCGCGGCGGATCAGCTTGCGGCTCAATGTGCCAAACCAGATTTCGATCTGGTTCAGCCAGGATGCATGCGACGGGGTGAAATGGAAGACTATCCGTTTGGCCCCCGACGCGAGAAACGTCTTGCGTTGGGGGCCGGTCTTGATCTGCGGCAGCGTGCACCCGCTGAGCTTGGCCACCGCTTGACAGGTTAGTTCATGCCAATGGGTGTTGAGGTTGTCGAGCACGAAGTGAATCTTCCGCGCCTCGGCGTATTCACCGCAAACGGACTCGACGAAGTCCGCGAAGACCTCCGCCGGGCGATTCGGCGTGAGGTGGCCGTAGATTTCGCCTGTAGCCACTTCCAAACCGGCGGTCAGGCAGCAGGTGCCATGGCGAATGTACTCATGCTCGATTCGTTCGATACGCCCGGGCTTGGGAGGCCGATGTGGGTAGCGGCGCTGAAGGGCCTGGATGCTGGTTTTCTCATCCACGCTGAGGACGATTTCGCCTTGTTTTAACAGGTTTTGGGCATGGAGATAGAGATCGACGATGTCCAGCATCTTGACCTCGAAGTCCGGATCGGGGCTGTTGAGCCAGTAGTGCCAACGATGAGGCTTGATGGCCGCCTGATCAAGCAGACGCCACACGGTCAGTCGACTGATGGACTCGACAATCCCATCGAGGACCGCCGCGCGGGCCAAGTCCGTGGCACTCCAGTGCGTCATTGGGACACCATCTTCAGGCGGTGGTCGTGTGGCCAGGGCCACAATCTTATGTTGCTCCTGAGGGGGAAAAAGTTGGCGGTCGTCCGGAGCGAGGGCGGTCCTTGAGGCCATCGAGACCCTCTTCCTCGTAACGACTACGCCAACGGAGGATGGTGTCGACGCTGGTGTGGAGTTCGCGTTTGGTCTGGCGATGGGCCAGACCATCGCCACAGCACAGGATGATGCGGGCACGCTGTACGTCTCGCTGCGGCGACGTACGCTTCCGGATAACGGCCTCCAGCCGCTTCCGATCGCCCGCTCGCAGCCGAAGTGGCGGCGCCGGGGCAACGGGCATGATGGAACCTCCATGTTCTCATTGCTGCCATTCCTATTCCATCTATCAGTCATCGGCACAGCCTCGCCGGAGCGCCAGGATAGTCGTACTATTTATGAAACGCGGTACTAGGGTCCGTTGGCACGCCGCTCGAAGCGCTGCCTCCATTCGGGCATCTTGTCGATCGTCACCGTTTGCCAGAGACCAACGGCTTGTTTTCGCGCCCGCTTTTCGAGATCCTCAAACTGCCGCTTGTAGGGATGGGGAAACCGGCGGTCGGCGTAGGCGCATCCCTCTTCGATCAGCATCTCGTTGAACATTCGCCCGCCCCGCTCGAGAAACACGTATGCCAGCAAACGGCCGTACTTGCCGCGCGACCGCTTCGGGGCGAGCACGACGTGGACGCGCCGTCCTTCGAGCAGCCCCCGTGCGTATCGGGTGGCCTCTTCCGCGTAGTGCATGGCGGCGCGATCACCCTTTCTCATCTCGGGCGTATCGACGCCCCACAGGCGGATTCGTGTCGTACGCTTGTCACCATCCGGCGCGTCGATGTCCAGCGTGTCGCCGTCGACGACGCGAGTCACCTTGAACGACCGGTCGTGGTATCGCGCCCAATCGCTGCCGCCTTGCGCCGGTCGGCAAGCCCGACCGAGCAACGCAACGGCGATAACGAGCGCAACAACCAGCGGACCGGCTCGTCGTCCAAACCACCACCGCGGCAAGTGGATCGATCCGGGCAACGGCTTACCAAGAGGGCGCGCCATGGCAATCAGGCTGTCGCAGCGGAGTTCGAACCGGAGGGCTGGTCCACCCCAAGTCCGAAGGCATCATGCACGTAGCGAAGGGCCTTGGTACCGTCTTTTCGCGGCACGAGGCAACTGATGACGATTTCGCTCGTCGAAATGTTCTCGATGTTGATTTCGGCCTTGGCGAGCGCGTCGAACATCGTCGCGGCGATTCCCGTATGCGTCCGCATCCCGACTCCGACCGCGCTGACCTTGGAAACGTCCTCGTCGATCTCGACGGACTCGATGCCGATCTGATCCGCGAGACGCGAACATACCGCGCGGGCCTCGGCCACCGCGGACGCATCGGTCGAAAAGCCGATGGTCGCATGCGTGCCCCCGTCGTAAATGTTCTGCACGATGTCGTCCACCAGGATGTTGTGGCCGGCAATTTCGGCGAAGATTCGCGCTGCCACGCCGGGCGTGTTCGGCACGCCGATGAGTGAGACGGTCGCGAGATCCTCCTTGAGGGTGACACCACGAACCGAGATGGCCTCCATACCTGCGGTTTCAGCCATGATCATCGTTCCCCGTTCCTCCGTCAGTGAGCTTCGCACGTGGATCGGCACGTCGTATTTTTTTCCAAACTCGACGGCGCGTGAATGCATGATCCCCGCCCCGGCACCGGCCAGTTCTAACATCGCATCGTAACTGATTTCATCGATTTTCCGCGCACCGGGCACCAAGCGGGGATCGGCGGTGAATACCCCATCGACGTCGGTGTATATCTCGCACAGCTCCGCGCCCAGCACGGCCGCGAGCGCTGTGGCGGTCGTATCGGACGCCCCGCGCCCGAGCGTCGTGATCTCTCCGCCCGCGTCGACGCCCTGAAAACCCGCCACGATCACGACCTTTCCATGCGAAAGTTCTCGATCGATCCGATCGCGGCTGATGCTCTGGATCCGCGCGCGGGTGTGCGCACTGTTCGTGTATAGACCGAGCTGGGCGGCGGTGAGGCTGATGGCCTCTTGACCGGTTGCGTGGATCGCCATCGCCATGAGCGCAATCGAGACCTGCTCGCCCGTTGTGAGGAGCATGTCGAGCTCTCGCTTGGGCGGATCGAGGCAGCACTGGCGCGCGAGGTCGACGAGTTGATCCGTTGCCGAACCCATGGCCGAAACGACGAGCACCACACGCCGCCCGTTCGCCTTCGCCCGAACCGCCCGCTCGGCCCCTCGGCGGATTCGCGTTGGTGTCGAAAGGCTGGTCCCGCCGAATTTCTGCACGATCAGCGACATACGGCTCATCGTAGCGAGTCAGGCGACAACGGCAATCCTGCGCCGCCCAAAGACGGCTTTGCCGGGGCTGATTCCTCCAACCGTTCGTCAGAGCCATCCCGCGCCGCTTT
>JADFMZ010000277.1 GCA_022563615.1 Planctomycetota bacterium | reverse complement strand
GCGGACCGGTGAAATATGGAAAAATGCACTCTGTTTGAACCGTAATTCTCCTCCAGCCATTAAAATCAAAACGATTGAACTTATACGTTGCCGAGTCGACTTGGGGGAGCATGGGTCGGTAGCGTGTGAGACGCTTATCGAAGACGGGCAGGTCGTTGACCTGCCCGTACCGTCCTCGGTCCAGGTGAACGTCATCGTTCTGTGAAGTTGACAGAAAAGGTAGGTGAATTGCCTGCCCTATGCAACTGGAAGCAGAGCGCCTCGGCAACAGCCCCAACGCTGCTCGATGAAACTTATGAAGAAACGGGCTAGGTCGGGCTCGGCCCGACATCGGCGGACCGGATGACGTTCCATCGCGCAAAGCCCGACCAACGTCTTGCAAGAAAGCTCGGACAGGCTACTACAAGGCGCGCTTCGGACGGTTGATCTTCATCCGGTTATATGAACCGGATCACGACCTGATAGGTAACCAGCGCGCCCAAGTACCCCAGCGTGGTCATGTAGACGAACGTGGCGATCGGCCAGCGCCAGGAGTTCGTTTCCCGACGGATGACGGCCAGCGTTGAGCCGCATTGGCAGGAAAGGGCGAAGAAGACCATGATCGAAAGGGCCACCGCCAGATTGAAAACAGGTCTGCCGTCCGGCCAGGTGGCGGCTTGCAACTTCTCACGCAAACCAGCTGAGCGTTCGTGCGTTTCATCGCCCAGGTTGTAAATCGTTGCCATGGTTGCCAGCACAACCTCTCGCGCCGGAAAGGCGGCGATGGCTGCGGTGCCGATCCGCCAATCCCACCCCAGCGGCGCGACTACCGGTTCAATCCATCGGCCCGCGCGGCCCAGCAAGCTCTGTCGGAGGTAGGTGCCGGATTCGTCTCGGTCGATTTGGTTCAGACGCTGCCGGTACTCTTCCTGAGTCAGATCGTTCGCCTCATAGATTTCTGCGGCCTCGGCGCGCCGGGCGTCGTGGTCCTGCGCGATCGAGGCGGGATGGGGGTAATAACCCAGCGCCCAGACGATCAGAGCCACGGCGAAAATAATGGTGCCGGCGGTGATGCAGAACTCACGCCCTTGCTCATACACGCGATAGAGCACGGTGCTGGGACGAGGCCATTTGTACGTCGGCAACTCCATGAGAAACGACTGCGGGGGGCCTTTCAGAATCGTAGCTTTGACCACAAAAGCGATCGCGATCGCCACGACCACGCCCACGAGATACATCGCCAGGAGTGTGATCGCCTGCATGTTGACCAGACCCCCGAGTAACGGCGTGGATGGAACGAACGCGGCGATCAACAAAACGTAGACGGGAAGTCGGGCGCTGCAACTCATCAACGGCGCAATCAGGATCGTAACAAACCGATCCCGGCGATTCTCGATGGTGCGAGTGGCCATGATCCCCGGTATGGCACAGGCGAAGGAGGAAAGCAGGGGAATGAAGGACTTACCCCCCAGTCCGAACAGGCCCATCCATCGATCCAGCAGGAATGCAGAGCGAGCCATATACCCGCAATCTTCCAGGATTGTGATGAATAGAAAGAGAATCAAAATCTGTGGGAGGAACACGAAGATCGCCCCGACACCCGCGACCACACCGTTGACCATCAAACTTTGCAGGGGGCCCGTTGGGATGAGTTCGCCGAGCCAACCCCCAAGCGCGACGAATATCCCGTCAATGGCATTCATGACGGGTCCGGCCCAGGCATAGATCGATTGGAAACACATGCCCATCAACAACAGAAAGAACGCCAGCCCGAAGACGCGATGCGTCAGAAAGCGGTCCACGCGTTGCGATTTGGAGGGCTTGGGAGGTTTTACCTGCGTCACCACTCTCTGTATGATCGAGTCGATCCAGGCATATCGAACTCGAGCCTCGACCTCCGCAATGGACTCGCCGGCGGAGGCGATGCGTTGCCGTCGCTCGGCCAGTTCGTTGGCCAGCCCCCGACCGCATCGCTTGATGACCCGTGATTCGTGGTAGCCGCCCGGCTCGAGCAGCGTCTGCAACGCTTCGACCCGCGAGATGTCGCGGCCGCCTCCGTCCGGCTGTGACGCCAGCGAAGCTTGCAAGCCGTCCAGCTCGGCGCAGACACAATCCGGGAAAGACGGACATCGGTCCGTCGGCGGGGCGTCTACAGCCTGTTGGATCGCCTCACGAAGCGAATCCACGCCGATGTTCTTTGTCGCTACGACTGGAACGACAGCCACCCCCAGGCGCTCGCGCAAGGCGGCTACGTCGATGCGCAAGCCGGCGGATTCCGCCAGATCGGTCATGGTCAGGGCCACCACAACCGGCTGGCCGATCTCAAGGACTTGCGTGGCCAGAAACAGGTTGCGACCGAGGTTGGTGGCGTCCACCACGCAGACGATGACGTCGGGCGCCGGCAGCGGGTCGCGTTGACCCAGCAGGACGTCCATCACGATGCCCTCGTCGGCGCCTTGGGCGCCGAGGCTGTAGGCTCCCGGGAGATCGATCAGTTGGATGGAGGTGTCGGCCTGGGTTCCGCGCAGAAAGCCTGTTCGCTTTTCAACCGTCACGCCTGGATAGTTGCCGACGCGCTGGCGAAATCCGGTCAGGGTATTGAACAGCGTGCTCTTGCCGGTGTTGGGGTTGCCCGCCAGCGCGACCGTCTTGGATCGTGTTGCGGTGCGGGAAGATGAAGCCATCGACATGTGCGGCGCTCCGATGCGGTTACTGGAAAGGCATCATTCGCGGAGGGGAGTCGAACTCCGCCGCTCGTCGCGCTCTGCGCGGGTTTCCACAATTGTCAGCAGAATGCTCTGTTGGTAACGCGCCCCGACGCCCATGCAGGTGCCATTGAGGCGCACCAGGCAAGGCCGGCCCGGCCGAAGCATTTCCACACGCACACCGGGAGTGAACCCCATGTCGGCCAGACGCTTGGCTGCGACCTGGGTCGCCTCGACACCGGCCACCACGGCGACCTCGCTTGTGCGAAGGCTCCTGAGCCGGCATCGACCTTCGTGGCCCGTAGTTCCAGGGGTTGGCTCGGGTGACCGGTCCGACCTTGCTTCTGCGGATTCGTCATCACGGCCGGACATTGGCTTCCCCGTCGAGGGGGATCCATTCGGTGGATTCATGACTATCTCTCGCCAACCCGACCGCGGGGGCTCGATCGTCTTTGGATCATGCTTCATTGATCGTCAGGTCTGTGGCGACCGGAATAGTCTTCGTGTGGGACGGGCCGCGTTTCGCGCTTCCGCGAGGGCCGGCGGGAATGGATCAACCGGCCGGCGAAGCCGATTCCCCATCCTCGCCCAGCAAGCCTGCGAGAACCACACTGGGGTCAAGAAGGCCTAGAACGTAGTCCTTGGTGCCTTGCACAGTTGCATCCCACACGACGCCCTGACAGCTCGAAAACAGAAAACCGCCGGAAAAAGTGAGGGCCAGTGAGACTCTCCAACCCATACGGGCAAGCCGGCGCATCTTTCGGTCGCATCTAATCATTTTCCCGTACCTGAGATTGGGCAAATTGCTCCAGGTTGACAAACGTGTTCGGGCCTTGGAACTCAGACGGTTGTTCCGAACCCGGTAACAGGAACGCCAGCAGGGCAACACCGCCGGGTACACGGAAGTCTTGCAGGGCTTCAAAGATGATGGTGTCCCCACAGTTGAAGTTTCCCTCAGCCAGAGAAAGGGGGTTCAGATTGCCGGCGGTTACACCGAAACCCTCGATCCCGGCGGCACCCCCTCCGCCGACAAATACGGCGGCGTCGGTAGGCAGCAGGTCTTCGCCAAGCCCGATCAGAGTCACCGGGGATTCGTTACACGCAAAGACAACGCCTAGATCATTCGTCAACCCACCCGGAGACGTATTGAGACGCACCGTTTGCCGAACACTTTGGGTGACAAAGATTCCCAGGTCGTCAAACTGGACATTGCCGTTGTCGTCAAGGACCAGAACCTCCCGCTCGATCGTCACGATGAACTCAATGGGCTGGTTCGTATCGTTGTGGCCTCGGACCAGAATAAAATCGGCGCCGGGGCCGGGGGTGACCGGGACCACGCCGCCAACCACCGTGTTGAGGAATGCGGGGTTCAGCACAACGGCGCTGACGTCACAGCCGGCCATCAGCAGTGCGACTCCGATCGCTGCGCCGGCCATCTTGCTTGTCTTGGATTCCGCTGACTTCAATAGATTGGTTCCCTTGCCGTTGCGACCTGGTTCTGCGGCTATTTCAGAACGACCCGAAACTCATACCGCCCGCCGATGCCGGCCACCTGGTTCTCGTCATCCACATCATAACTCGGGGCGTCCGACACGCCCTCCAGAAAGGGCGTGGACAGAACGCCCTCGATCACAATCCCCATCACCGTTCCGCAGATCAAGTTCGATGTCGGCCCGGGAACGTCTCGTATTCCGATGTTGCGTTGCAGCCGGGTATTGCCGTCATCATCCACTTCGTCCACCTGCATCACCCGGAACCGAGGAGGAATTCGCTCGCGCGGTTCAGACGTGGTCGCAATCTGCCCGCCGATGGCGAACGTCTCGACGAGCTCGAAGCCCACCAGCTCGACGGGAATAAACACTTCCAGGTTCGTTCCCGGCTCGATCCGAATCTCCGCGACGTCGCACCAGACGACGGCGTTGCTCATGTCGTTCTGGTTGAGGTCTGGAAACGCCTGCGCGTCGAAAGCCGGATCGATGAGACTGCGGCTTCCGGTGATGAACTCGATCGTTTGAAACGTGCCGTCCACAAAGGTCACCCGCACGCGCAACCGGAGGCGCGGGCGAAGCGATCGTTTCTCTGCGTCGGTCAGATCCAGCCCCTGCTTCAGCAAGTACTCCAGGAGCCGCTCGTCAACCTCGGTGTTGTTGACAACCGATAGCACGACGTGCCC